>JUNU01000154.1 GCA_001067655.1 Neisseria lactamica | reverse complement strand
ACTGATACACTAGTGTTGCACTTGAAATCCGAATCCAAAGTCGTCTGAAATTTTGGGTTTGGTTCGTGGGCGAAGCCCACGCTACGGATTTGCAGTAATTCGTAGGTGGAACCCACGCTATGCGACTAATGACTTAATCCCCTTCGTAACATCCGCTTTATCCAAGCTTCGCTTCCTCGCCAAACACTTCCCGCCACAATTTCCTGACATTGCCGTAATGTGCCAGCAATTCGTCGGTTATTTCGGTTTTTTCCGCGTCGCGCAGTTTGGTGTTGTGTTGCTGCTGGCGGTAGAAACGGTAAGCGGTGCGGCTTTGTTCGGCGAGGGTTTTGTCGATGAGGCCGCAGTCAGCGGCGATGTTCAATAGGGCGATGTTGCCGTAGTTGTCGAGGAGTTGCGGATATTTTCGGGCATGGGCAAGGATGAGGTATTGGACGATAAATTCGACGTCGACCACGCCGCCGCGTGCGTATTTGACGTTGCTGTCAACCGGCGGGTGGGTGGGGAACATTTTTTCGCGCATTTCGATGATTTCGCCTGCTAAGGCGGTTTGGTCGCGTTCGGCGGTGAGGATTTCGGTGCGGATGCGGTCGAAGGTCGTCTGAATTTCGGGTGTGCCACAAATAAAACGGGCGCGGGTGAGGGATTGGTGTTCCCATGTCCATGCGTTTTCGCGCTGATATTTTTCGAAGGCGGCGATGCTGTGGGCGAGGAAGCCGGCGTCACCGTTGGGGCGCAGGCGCAGGTCGGTTTCGTAGAGGCTGCCTGCGCCGGTGGCGGCGGAAAGCCAGTTGGTCAGGCGGCGCGCGAGGCGGCTGTATACGTCGCCTGCTTCGGGATGGGGATCGTCGTAGAGATAGACGAGGTCGAGGTCGGAGGCGTAGCCGAGTTCTTTGCCGCCGAGTTTGCCGTAACCGACGATGGCGAATTGCGGGGTGTCGCGGTGTTTTTTGGGCATGTTCACCCACGCGCACGGCAGGGCGGCGGCGAGTATGGTGTCGGCGAGGGCGGAGAGTTGGTCGGAGAGGGATTCTATCGTCCACAGTCCGGCGAGGTCTTGGACGGCGAGGCGGAAGACTTGGGCGTGCTGGAAGCGGCGCAGGGTGTCCATTTGCGCTTCGGTGTCGCCGCCGCAGGCTTTGAGGTCGTCTGAAAGGGCGGCGGCGAGGGCTTGCCAGTCGAACGCGGTATCCAAAAGCTGCGCGCTGATGAGTTCGTCCAGCAGAATCGGATATTTGCTCAGATACGCCGCCACCCATGAGCTTTGGCTCATAATCTGCGCGAGTTGCGCCAAGGTTTGCGGATGTTCGTTGAGGAAGGCGAGATAGGCGGAGCGGCGGCTGATGTTTTCGAGGAAGTCAAACAGCCGCATCAGCGTATCGGTCGGATTGGGTTGCTCTGCCGCTGCCTGTACGAACAGCGGCACAATGGCGTCGAAACGCGGCTGGGCGTGTGCGGAGAGGTGGCGGTATTTATGACCGTGCCGGATTTGGTCGAGCTTTGCGGCGACGGTTTCGGCATCGAACCCGTGTTCTTTCAGACGGCCTTGCCGCTCTTCTTCGTCGGGTTTGTCCTGCCAGGCCCATTGCCATTCGCTGTTGTCGGGGGATTGCTCTTCGGGTTCGCTCAAAATTTCGTTGAACAACTGATTCACCTTGTTCCGATGAACGTTGAGGTCGTCTGAAAAGGCGGCGTAGCTGTCGAAACCCATGCTTTCGGCGAGCAGTTGTTGCTGTTCGGGCGAGGAGGGTAGGGTTTGGGTTTGCTGGTCGTCCCAGTATTGCAGGCGGTGTTCGACGTCGCGCAGGAAGCGGTAGGCGGCAAGCAGGGTTTCGACGTTTTCAGACGGCATGATGCCCAGCTCGGCAAGTTTCTTCAGCGTTTCCTGTGTGCCTTTCAGTTGCAGCGCGCGCATTTGTCCGCCGCGTATCATCTGAAAAATCTGGGCGATAAATTCGACTTCGCGGATGCCGCCCGCGCCGAGTTTGATGTTGTCCGCCATGCCTTTTTTACTGACTTCGCTGCGGATTTGGCGGTGCAGGTTGCGCATCGCCTCATACGCGCTGTAATCCAAATATTTGCGGAACACAAAGGGGCGCACCAGCGCTTTGATGTCGTTCGGATACAGTGTAACCACGCGGCCTTTGCACCACGCGTAGCGTTCCCATTCTCGCCCCTGCGTAATCAAATATTGCTCCAGCGCGGTTTCGCTCAATACCAGCGCGCCCGAATCGCCGTCCGGCCGCAGCCGCATATCGACGCGGAACACCTGCCCGTCGGCGGTGATGTCGTTCAGCAGCGCAATCAGTTTCTGCCCGACTTTGGTGAAAAACTCCTGATTGCCCCGTTTGCGCCTGCCGTCGGTGTCGCCCGATTCGGGATAGACGAAAATCAAATCGATGTCGGAAGATACGTTCAACTCATAGCCGCCCGCCTTACCCATCGCTACCACGCTTAAATGCTGCGGCGATTTCGTATAACGCCCGATTGGCGTGCCGTACATATCCTGATAATAGGCGTAGGCGAAATCCAGCGCGGTATTGACGGCAAAATCGGCAAACAGCGTAATCGTGCGGGTTACTTCGTTCAAATCGCTGATGCGGTTTATATCGCGCACGATAATCTGCGACACCACATAACGGCGCAACTCGCGCAACTGCCGCGCCAATTCTTCCTCGTTTTCTTCCGTGCGGATTTTGTCCCAGTCGGCAAAGGCTTGGAAATCCGCTTCGGTCAACACCTTGTCCAGCATGGGCAGGAAAATTTCGGGCTTGAGTTTGCCGTTATCGAGCTGGTGGGCAAGGAACAGGGAATGGCGGCGGGCGGTGTCGAGGCGATTGTCGGACATTTCGGATTCCGTTTTGAAGGATGGCGGGAATGTGATAATGGATTAACTTTAAATCAGGGCAAGGCGAGGCAATGCCATACTGGTTTAAAGTTAAGCCACTATATCATAGCAATCTTGGGGGTCGTCTGAAACAGCAAAGCGTAAGGCTGATAAGCGGGTTTGTTTGCTGATATGGGAAGTTTGTGATTTGTTCCTGATAGTCAAAAGGTCGTCTGAAAAGCGTTTCAGACGACCTTTTGATGTGTTTAAACGGATTAGCCGGTGAGTTGTTTGGTAATCAGTTTTTTCAACGGCGGGAAGTTGTTGCTGGCACGCAGTACCAAGCCGCGCAGGATTTTGGCGGGCGCGGTTTCGTTGGTAAAGAGTTTGAGCAGCATATTGGTGCCGAGGTAAATCGGTTGGGCATGGAGCATATGTTTGGTGCTGTATTTCTCCAGCAGGCTGGCGGCGCCGATGTCTTGACCGCGTTGTTCCGCTTCGAGAATCAGTTTTGCCAAGAGGTCTGCGCTGGATAAGCCCAAGTTGAAACCGTGTGCGGTAACAGGGTGCATGCCTACTGCGGCATCGCCGATTAGGGCGCTGCGTTTGCCATAGAAACGTTGGGCAATCATGCCGACCAAGGGGTAGTTGTGAATGGTGCTGACCAATTCCATGTCGCCCAAACGGCCTTTGAGCTGCTCTTTGACGCTGGTAGCCAATTCTTCGGGAGACATTTTTTTGATGGTGTCTGCCTTGTCGCTATCGACGGTAATGACTGTGTTGGTCAGATGTTCTTCCAAGGGCAGCAGGGCGATGGTGCGGCCGTAGTGGAAGCATTCGTAAGCGGTATGCTGGTTGGACAGGGTATGCTTCATGCGGCAGACAAACATGGTGCGGCTGTAATCGTGCATATCGGAGGAAATGCCCAGTTGTCGGCGGGTTTGGGAAAAGCGGCTGTCTGCTGCCAAGAGTAGGCGGCCGCTCAAAACTTCGCCGTTTTCCAAGATGACTTGGGCTTCGTCTTCAGAAGTTTTGACTTCTTTGACACCCGTACCGGTCAGAATGGTAACGTTTTCCAGTTTGGATACGACTTCATAAGCAGCTTTGCGGATATTGTGGTTTGAAATCAGATAGCCTAAGCAGTCGGCAGGTTCGCCGCGTGCTTGGGTCGGTTGCGGGAAGTGGAGTTGGTAATCGGACTGCCCGTTCAAGACTTTTGCATCGCGCAAGGGGTAAATTTCGTCTTTCGGAATCAAATCCCACATGCCCAAGCGTTGCATAATTTCGCGGGACAGGTGGGTCAATGCGATTTCACGCCCGTCATAAGGAGGGTTTTGTAAAATTTCTAAAGGGCTTTTTTCAATCAGGGTGATTTTCAAACCGCTGCCGGCCAGTTCTGCGGCAAAACTCAACCCGGCAGGTCCTGCGCCGACGACAAGAATATCGCTGTGTAAGCTCATGAGGCATCCTTTTTGTTAAAGGGGGACGGATAATTTCAGACGACCTTAAGTTTACTGTGTTTGAATGAGATAAGGGTAATCTGCATTGAGTAATTGATTATAGCAAAAGTATCGATTGAGTAATTCAAGTATTTATATCGTGAATGATTTTTTACGCTGAGCTTAATGTAAGTCAATGGCGGCAATGTGTTGCGTATCATGCCATGTTTTAAAAACAATAAGTAGCGGCTATATGGGTTTGCTTTTTCCTTACGCCAGAGTATGGGAAGGATAAGATTATCATGAGGGCGAAGGGGTCGTCTGAAATTTTGTAGTATAGTGGATTAAATTTAAATCAGGACAAGGCGAGGTAACGCCGTACTGGTTTA
>JUNU01000153.1 GCA_001067655.1 Neisseria lactamica | reverse complement strand
ACCAAGTGAATCGGTTCCGTACTATCTGTACTGTCTGCGGCTTCGTCGCCTTGTTCTGATTTAAATTTAGTCCACTATATCTATGTAGGGTCGTCTGAAAAACTGAAATCGTGTGTTTCAGACGACCCTGTATGGTTTGATGAGTAATGTGATCGATGCGGTAAGGTATGTTTGATGTAACACCTATTACATAAAATCCCCCGAATGTTTCCAATCGGGGGATTATTCAATGTTGATAAGAAGCTTATTTATTCAGCTCATTAGCCAAGTACAGCCAAGTTTCGATGACGGTATCCGGATTCAGGGAAACGCTTTCGATACCTTCTTGAACCAGCCATTTGGCGAAGTCCGGATGGTCTGACGGACCTTGACCGCAGATGCCGACGTATTTGTTTTGCTTGCGGCAGGCGGAGATTGCCAAATGCAGCATCACTTTGACGGCAGGGTTGCGTTCGTCAAACGAGTCGGACACCAAGCCGCTGTCGCGGTCGAGGCCGAGGGTCAGTTGGGTCATGTCGTTGGAGCCGATGGAGAAGCCGTCGAAGTATTGCAGGAATTGTTCTGCCAATACTGCGTTGCTCGGCAGTTCGCACATCATGATCAGGCGCAGGCCGTTTTTACCGCGTTCCAAACCGTTTTCTTTCAAGGCTTTGACGACGGCTTCGGCTTCGCCCAAAGTGCGGACGAACGGAATCATGATTTCAACGTTGGTCAGACCCATTTCGTCACGGACGCGTTTGAGGGCTTTACATTCGAGGGCGAAGCAGTCTTTGAAGCTTTCGGCGACATAACGCGCCGCGCCACGGAAGCCCAGCATCGGGTTTTCTTCGTGCGGTTCGTAAATGCTGCCGCCGACCAAGTTGGCGTATTCGTTGGATTTGAAATCGGACATACGGACGATGGTTTTACGCGGATAAACCGATGCGGCCAATGTTGCCACGCCTTCGGCGATTTTATCGACGTAGAAGTCGACAGGGGAAGCGTAGCCGGCGATGCGGCGGGTAATTTCCGCTTTCAATTCATCGTCTTGTTTGTCAAATTCCAACAAGGCTTTCGGGTGGATGCCGATTTGGCGGTTGATGATGAATTCCATGCGTGCCAAGCCGATGCCTTCGCTCGGCAGGTTGGCGAAGCTGAATGCGAGTTCGGGGTTGCCGACGTTCATCATGACTTTAACCGGCGCTTTGGGCATATTGTCCAAGGCAACGTCGGTGATTTGTACGTCCAGCAGGCCGGAATAGATGAAGCCCGTATCGCCTTCGGCGCAGGATACGGTAACTTCTTGACCGTTGCTCAGCAATTCGGTCGCATTGCCGCAGCCGACTACGGCAGGAATACCCAATTCACGCGCGATGATGGCGGCGTGACAGGTGCGGCCGCCGCGGTTGGTGACGATGGCGGAAGCGCGTTTCATTACCGGCTCCCAATCCGGGTCGGTCATGTCGGTAACGAGTACGTCGCCTGCTTCAACGGAATCCATTTCGGAGGCGTCTTTCACCAAGCGGACTTTGCCTTGACCGACTTTTTGACCGATGGCGCGGCCTTCGCACAAGACGTTTTTGTCGCCGTTGATGTCGAAGCGGCGCAGGTTGCGGCTGCTTTCTTCTTGGGATTTTACGGTTTCGGGACGGGCTTGCAGGATATAGAGTTTGCCGTCGATGCCGTCGCGACCCCATTCGATATCCATCGGGCGGCCGTAGTGTTTTTCAATCGTCAGCGCGTAGTGTGCCAACTCGGTGATTTCTTCGTCGGAGATGGAGAAGCGGTTGCGGTCTTCTTCGGGCACATCGACGTTCATCACGGATTTACCGGCTTCTGCTTTGTCGGTAAAGATCATTTTGATTTGTTTCGAACCCATGGTTTTGCGCAGGATGGCAGGTTTGCCCGCTTTCAGCGTGGGTTTGAATACATAGAATTCGTCAGGGTTGACCGCACCTTGTACAACGTTTTCGCCCAGACCGTAAGATGAAGTCACGAAAACGACTTGGTCGAAGCCGGATTCGGTGTCGAGGGTGAACATGACGCCGGACGCGCCGCTGTCGGAACGCACCATGCGTTGCACACCTGCGGAGAGGGCGACGATGTCGTGTTCGAAGCCTTTATGTACGCGGTAGGAGATGGCACGGTCGTTGTACAAAGAGGCGAATACATGGCGCATGGCTTCTTTGACGTTTTCCAAGCCGTTGATATTCAGGAAGGTTTCTTGTTGACCTGCAAACGATGCGTCGGGCAGGTCTTCGGCGGTCGCAGAAGAACGGACGGCAACAGAAATATCCGCGCCGCCTGCGTCTGCAACCATTTTGTTCCATGCTGTTTCGATTTCAGCATCCAGTTGTTCGGGGAAGGGCGTATCCAAAATCCATTGGCGGATTTCTTTACCGACGCGCGCCAGTTCGGCGACATCTTCCACATCCAGTTGTGCCAGTGCGGCGGAAATACGCTCGCTCAGTCCGTTGTGCGCCAAAAATGCGCGGTAGGCTTCGGCAGTAGTAGCAAAACCGCCGGGGACGCGGACGCCTTTTTCAGTCAACTGACTGATCATTTCACCTAGGGAGGCGTTTTTGCCGCCCACGCTTTCAACATCAGTCATACGCAGGTTTTCAAACCAAATTACGTAGTTGTCAGCCATTTGTGTGTCCAATCCAAGATATGTTAAAAAAGAAACGAATACGCTTTGTTATTTTAAGCGATTCAAACGACCGCTGTCATGCTTTTTCTGTCTCGATTTATTTGCGGGTCGTCTGAAAAATTGCGGGCTTCAGGCGTGTAGTCAAATGAAATCTGATGGGAAAACCAGTATTCCTGTTGTCTATTTCTTTGTAAAACATAAGGTTTGAAATAGATTAATGACCGATTGGTAGAGTTTGGAAAGGTTTTAGATGGGTATAAAATTCTAAGATAATTCGATTATTAAAATAAAAATGCGTTTAAAGGTGGGTTTAATTGCATTGTAGTTGGGTGTAATTTAAGCGTATTCCCTTTATTTAGAAGGTTTCAGCTGCTATGATAACCGTCTGCAACTGTCTTAAATTTCAAAGGATGACTGAATGACCGCCCCGCGCCATGTGTTTTATATTTCCGACCGTACCGGCCTGACTGCTGAAAATATCGGTGAGGCACTGCTGAATCAGTTTGGCAGAATCGAATTCAAACGCCACACCTATCCCTTCATCGATACGCCTGAAAAAGCGCGTACCGTCGTCGAAATAGTCAACCGCAACGCTCAGGAAAACGGTTTGCGCCCGATTGCCTTCGTCAGCGTCGTCAATGACGAAATCCGTGAAATCATCAAAAAAGCGGGTGCTTTCCATATCAATTTTTTCGAAACCTTCCTTGGGCTTTTGGAAAAAGAACTCAACACCGAGGCGGTTGCCGCCGAACAGGGTCACCACAGTATCGGCAATACGCAACGCTACGATGCGCGTATGGAGGCGGTCAATTTCTCGCTCAACCACGATGACGGCGTCAGCGATAAAAACCTGAAAGAAGCCGATGTGATCCTGATGGGCGTATCGCGTTCGGGCAAAACGCCGACCTGTCTTTACCTCGCCCTGCAATACGGTATCCGTGCCGCCAATTACCCGCTGATTCCCGACGATTTGGAATCCACCGACCTGCCGCGCATGGTCAAACCTTACAAAGACAAACTGTTCGGCCTGACCATTCAACCCGAACGCCTGCAGGCCATCCGTCAAGAGCGCCGTCCGAATTCGACTTATGCCAAAATCGATACCTGCCGCAGTGAGATTGCCGATGCGCAAAATATGTTTAAACGTCACGGTATTCCGTTCACCAATACGACCGATAAATCGGTGGAAGAACTTGCCGTCCATATTCTTCAAGCCTGCAAATTGAAACGGCGTTTTTGAGGCGTAACATATTGACTATTAATAAAAGGTCGTCTGAAACACGGAAGCGCGTTTCAGACGACCTTTTGCTGTCATGAATGCTTGGATTTACTTACATTTGCTATTATAATGCGCGTTTGGATTGACCGTTTGAGGTCGTCTGAAAAATATAGTTTTTACCAACCGCCGCACACCTGAAACCCTAACTATGCACATTCTCACTTTTAGTGTGCATTATTAGTGTTTTAGCGTGCGGCATTCTGAAAGGAACGAAATGTTCGATAAACACGTTAAAACCTTCCAATACGGCAATCACACCGTTACTTTGGAAACCGGCGAAATCGCGCGCCAAGCCGCAGCGGCTGTTAAAGTATCGATGGGCGACACCGTTGTTTTGGTTGCTGTGACCGCCAATAAAGAAGTCAAAGAAGGTCAAGACTTCTTCCCTCTGACTGTTGATTACCTTGAGCGCACTTACGCCGCAGGTAAAATCCCCGGCGGTTTCTTTAAGCGCGAAGGCAAACAAAGCGAAAAAGAAATCCTGACCAGCCGTCTGATCGACCGTCCTATCCGCCCGCTGTTCCCTGAAGGTTTCTACCACGACATCCAAATCGTTGCGATGGTGGTTTCCGTTGACCCTGAAATCGATTCTGATATTCCTGCCATGCTCGGCGCATCCGCTGCGCTGGTGTTGAGCGGCGTACCGTTTGCCGGCCCGATTGGTGCTGCACGCGTAGGTTATGTAAACGGTGTGTATGTGCTGAACCCGACCAAAGCCGAATTGGCGAAATCCAAACTGGACTTGGTGGTTGCTGGTACATCCAAAGCCGTTTTGATGGTGGAATCTGAAGCCAAAATCCTGCCTGAAGACGTGATGCTCGGTGCCGTGGTTTACGGTCACGACCAAATGCAGGTGGCGATTAACGCCATCAACGAGTTCGCCGACGAAGTAAACCCTGAAGTATGGGATTGGAAAGCGCCTGAAACCAATGAAGAATTGGTTGCCAAAGTGCGCGAAATCGCAGGCGAAGCCATTAAAGAAGCGTTCAAAATCCGTCAAAAACAAGCGCGTTCTGCCAAATTGGACGAAGCCTGGAGTGCAGTGAAAGATGCGCTGATTACCGAAGAAACCGATACTCTGGCTGCCAACGAAATCAAAGGCATTTTCAAACATTTGGAAGCCGACGTTGTCCGCACCCAAATTTTGGATGGTCAGCCGCGTATCGACGGTCGCGATACCCGCACCGTCCGTCCGCTGAATATCCAAACCGGAGTACTGCCGCGTACACATGGTTCTGCCCTGTTTACCCGTGGCGAAACCCAAGCCCTTGCCGTAGCGACTTTGGGTACTTCTCGCGACGAGCAAATTATTGACGCGCTTTCCGGTGAATACACCGACCGCTTCATGCTGCATTACAACTTCCCGCCATATTCTACCGGCGAAGTCGGCCGCGTCGGCGCGCCGAAACGTCGTGAAATCGGACATGGCCGCTTGGCAAAACGCGCACTGGTTGCCGTATTGCCGTCTCCTGAAGAATTCAGCTACACCATGCGTGTCGTTTCCGAAATTACCGAGTCCAACGGTTCGTCTTCTATGGCTTCCGTCTGCGGCGGCTGCTTGAGCTTGCTGTCTGCCGGTGTGCCTTTGAAAGCACACGTTGCCGGTATCGCGATGGGTCTGATTTTGGACAACAACAAATTCGCCGTGTTGACCGACATCTTGGGTGATGAGGATCACTTGGGCGATATGGACTTCAAAGTTGCTGGTACGACCGAAGGCGTGACCGCGCTGCAAATGGACATCAAAATCCAAGGTATTACCAAAGAAATCATGCAGATTGCTTTGGCGCAAGCCAAAGACGCGCGTCTGCACATCTTGGAACAGATGAAAGCCGCCGTGGCAGGTCCGCAAGAGCTGTCCGCTCACGCTCCGCGTCTGTTTACCATGAAAATCAACCAAGACAAAATCCGCGAAGTCATTGGTAAAGGCGGCGAAACCATCCGCGCGATTACCGCTGAAACCGGTACTGAAATCAATATTGCGGAAGACGGCACCATCACTATTGCCGCAACCACTCAAGAAGCCGGCGATGCTGCGAAAAAACGCATCGAAGAAATCACTGCCGAAGTGGAAGTGGGCAAAGTGTACGAAGGTACTGTGGTTAAAATCCTCGACAACAACGTTGGCGCCATCGTCAGCGTGATGCCGGGCAAAGACGGCTTGGTACACATCAGCCAAATTGCCCACGAGCGCGTACGCAACGTCAGCGACTATCTGCAAGTCGGTCAGGTTGTGAATGTGAAAGCATTGGAAGTGGACGACCGCGGCCGTGTGCGTCTGTCTATCAAAGCATTGACCGAAGCTCCTGCGCGCGAAGAAAAAGCGCCTGAATAATCGTTGAGTTAAATTTGATTGATGAAAGGTCGTCTGAAAAATTTCAGACGACCTTTTCTTTTTTGCTGAATACAAACAAAGTAGGGATGCAGGAGCGTGATCTTGTATCAGAACTTTGATTGGTTACTTCTTTGAGCAGCGGCTGGGATTGAATGCTGAAAAAGTCGTCTGAAAACCATTTTTCTTGGTTTTCAGACGACCTATTTTATAGGCAACATTTGCCGAAACGTAGTTTTTTATTCAGGCCGGAAGCGTAAGTAAGCTGCTTGATGACCAGTATATTGGTGTGGTCTTGTAGGGCGCGTATGCTGTGGGTTTCGTTGGGTTCAAGGCGGACGACTTGAAGTCCTTGCGTGGAGAGGGTTTCAGTTTGGGTAATGATTTTGGCGCTGCCGTTGAGTACCAGCAGGAGAATAATGGCATCAGCTTGATAATCGGGGATTTCATTATCCTTTTGCAGGGAGAGTTGAACGATTTCTTGGTCGATATCGCTATGGATAACGCCACCGAGCAAGGCTTTGGGATCTAGGGTGTATTGTTGCATGATGACTCCTTGAAAAGAAAAGCTTTGAGAAAGATTTCAAAAGACGGAAATGTCTTGAGGGTCGTCTGAAAAATACTGGAGACGGCAATAAGTTTGATTGTACGGGTGTATCGGCGGGAGAAATTCAATATAAGTCAATATTGTTGTGAATTGGGGCGGTTGGCTTTTGTCTTTGAAAATAAAAACCGCCCAATTTGGGCGGTTTTGTATGGCATTGATTTTAAAATGCAACGTAGTTTGCAGGGTTGACCGGTTTGCCGTTTTGGCGCACTTCAAAATGCAGTTGCGTGCGGCTGGCATCTGTATTACCCATGTTTGCGATGGTTTGACCGCGTTTGACTTGTTGTCCTTCGTTGACCAGCAAGCGTTGGTTGTGACCGTATGCGCTCAGATAAGATGAGTTGTGTTGGATGATGACCAGGTTGCCGTAACCGCGCAAACCTGAGCCGGCATAGACGACTTTGCCGTCAGCAGCGGCAACGACGGGTTGACCGGCTGTACCGCCGATATCTACGCCTTTGTTGCTGCCGCCGAAGTTGCTGATGACGTTGCCGACGGTCGGACGTTGCCATGTGATGCCGCTGACTGTGCGGGTACCGCCTGTGGAAACGGTCGGGGTGTTAAGCGGTGCGGGAGTAGGTTTGGGAGAGGCGGTTTGTGTCGGAGGAGGTGTCGGAACAGACGCAGTAGCGGTTGGGGCGCTGTAGCCGTTCGGTTTGACGCGGAGGGTTTGTCCGACGCTGATGGTGTTGTCTGCCAAGCCGTTCCATGTGCGGAGGTTGTCTTGCGTAATTTGGTAACGTTTGGAAATGTTATAGACGGTATCGCCGCGCACTACGGTGTGTGTTGCAGCATTGATGTCCACCGGCGCGTAAGAAGGCGTGTAAGAGCCGGTAGGGCCGGAAGGGTAGCTGCTGTTGGCAGGAGGAGTGGAGGCGGGAGGGGTATAAGGGGCGTCGTTGTTGGCCGCATTGGTTTCATAAGGCGCTGCACCATATGGATTGTTGGAGGCTGTATTTGCAGAACCGGAATTGCTGCCGGAATTGCCTACGACGACGGGCGCAGGTTGTTGGCTGGCGCATGCGCTGAGTATGAGGGCGAGGGCTGCCGACCCTGCGTAAAATGCGGTTTTTTTCAACATGATTGGATGACCTTTATATCGGGTTGTTGTTTTATTGGGACATATCATAATAAAAATATGCCCTGTTCTCAAGTATTGCAGCCGTTAGTAACTGTTAAAGTGCCTGATTTTGACTGGTTCGCCTGTTTGAAAATCTGACGGACAGCGGGTATGGGCTTAATGTAGGGTTTCATTTTAAAATAACTGTTTATAGTGGATTAACTTTAAACCAGTACGGTGTTGCCTCGCCTTAGCTCAAAG
>JUNU01000152.1 GCA_001067655.1 Neisseria lactamica | reverse complement strand
AGATAATGATTTATCTCCAATTTTTGAATCTACAACTTTGTCTTATGTGTATTTATATAAATATAAAAGAACTTACAATTATAATAAAAAAGATTTTAAAAAAAGATTTCCGATAAAATGATCAAGCTTAAGTGGAATCACACTTCTACAAAACCACAAGCTCGTCTGAAATGATTTTCAGACGAGCTTTTTAAATGGCGTGTTTCCATCCCCGCCACGGGTTACACCTACTTAATTTTCAAAATTGGAAGATTAAGATGTCTTAATTCATTTTGTTTCGGACATGAGGTCTTTAACGAGCCTTTCTTACCCTTTTCTACATCTAGGCGTATCGATATGAAGCATTGGTTTTTATCATGAATATATTCATCTACAGCATAACCTAGACCCGTTTCTTCATCTGTATTAATTTCCGAATCCCCTGATTTTAATTTTGCCACGCCTTGCACCAAAGAATTTTTCTCTGAATTCCGCGAGTTATATATATCAAACTGTATATTTCCATTTTTCAAATGCTTTGTCTGAAGCAATAGACCTGTTTTGTTTACTCGATATGTCCCTGAATAGGCTGACAAAGGTATAAAAAGTAAAAACACATATAAAAATTTTTTCATCATACTGCTTTTCCTAAGTTAATTTTTAAAGATTAAGAATACTCTAGTGATCCAAGTTTGAACCGATACCACGTTGTCTCAACTTAGCCCAAAGATTGCGACTAAAGGTTTAAAATGACAATAGATTTATATGATAACTTGATTGATGTAATGTGCTGCAACAAATGAGATAAACGGCTAAAAGGTCGTCTGAAAGCGAATATTTCTTTTTCAGACGACCTTTTTTGGATTTGAACTCAATAAATAATGTTTTTACCGTAGCTTTCCAAAATCGATTTGATTTTGAGGATGGTTTCTTTGGGAGGCGGATGTACGCCGGTGAGTTTGTAGGTATCGCCGCACAATGCCCATTTGTGCGCACCCAGTTCGTGATAGGGAAGGAGTTCGACCATTTCGATATTGTCCATATCGGCAATAAATTCGCCGAGCAGGTGGGCGGAACGGTCGTCGTCGGTATAGCCTGGGACGACGACGTAGCGGACGCGGGCGGGCTGTTTGCGTTCGGCAAGGTAGTGGGCGAATTTGAGGGTTTTGGTGTTGGGGATGCCGACGAGGACTTTGTGGATTTCGGGGTCGATTTGTTTTAAATCGAGCATGACGAGGTTGGTGTGGTCGAGCAGGTCGTCAAGGATGGAGTCGTAATGCAGGGCGTAGCCGTTGCTGTCGAGGCAGGTGTGGATATCGTGTTCGTGGCAGGCGGTAAACCAGTCGCGTACGAATTCGTATTGCAAAAGCGGTTCGCCCCCTGTGGCGGTAACGCCGCCACCTGTGGCGCGCAGGTAGTGGCGGTAGGACATGACTTGCTTCATGACTTCGGGCACGGTCATTTCTTGGGCTTGTTCGGTGTGCAAGTCCCATGTGTCGCGGTTGTGGCAGTAGAGGCAGCGCATGAGACAGCCTTGCAGGAAGAGGACGTAACGCAATCCGGGACCGTCCACTGCGCCGCAGGATTCTACGGAATGGACGATGCCTTTGCCGTTGTAGTGGCGGTGTCCGAGGTCTTTGGCGGGGGCGGGTGTTTCGGGGTTGATGGCGATGGTTGTCTGCATGGTGTCTGATGTACCGGATATTGGGGTCGTCTGAAAACTTGTTTTTGTGTTGCAGAGGGTTCTTCTTATTGGATTAATGTGCGGGCGTTGCGTTCCCTGTTCTGAGAAGTTTATGGACTGTTTTGGAATAGATAAACGCGTTTTAATGATAACTCTATTGTACCGCCTTCGGTCGTCTTGATTTAAAGTTAATCCGCTGGATTTTGATATTACCAAACCATTGCTTCAGGCAAAATCAAGCCGGGTTCCGGATAATCCGTCCCCCGGCTTGGTTTACTGCAAACCCTTTGCTTTACATGGTTTGTGTAAAGGTACGGGTAATCACGTCAAGCTGTTGTTCGCGGGTCAGCGAGTTGAAGCGTACGGCGTAACCGGACACGCGGATGGTCAGTTGCGGATATTTGTCCGGATTGTTCATCGCGTCTTCCAGCGTTTCACGGGTCAGTACGTTGACGTTCAAGTGTTGACCGCCTTCCAATTCGCCTTCTTCGTGGTGGAAGTAGCCGTCCATCAAACCTGCGAGGTTGCGTTCGCGGGAGCTTTCGTCTTTACCCAATGCGCCCGGCACGATGGAGAAGGTGTAGGAAATACCGTCTTTGGCGAACTCAAACGGCAGTTTGGCTACGGAAGTCAGCGAAGCGACAGCGCCGTTGACATCACGGCCGTGCATCGGGTTCGCACCCGGACCGAACGGTGCGCCTGCGCGGCGGCCGTCCGGCGTATTGCCGGTTTTTTTGCCGTACACGACGTTGGAGGTAATGGTCAGTACGGACTGGGTCGGCGTTGCGTTGCGATAGGTTTTGTGGGTTGCCACTTTTTTCATGAAGCGTTCCACCAAGTCGCAGGCAATGTCGTCCACGCGGTCGTCGTTGTTACCGAACTGCGGATATTCGCCTTCGATTTCAAAGTCGACGGCAATACCGTTTTCGTCGCGAATCGGTTTGACTTTGGCGTATTTGATGGCGGACAGTGAGTCGGCGGCCACAGACAAACCGGCGATACCGCAGGCCATAGTGCGTTTCACGTCGCGGTCGTGCAGCGCCATCAGCGCAGCTTCATAACTATATTTGTCGTGCATGTAATGGATGATGTTCAGCGCGGTAACGTATTGGGTTGCCAGCCAATCCATGAATTTGTCCATGCGCGCAAAGACAGTGTCGTAGTCCAAGACTTCGTCCATAATCGGTTCGGTTTTC
Source organism: Neisseria lactamica (assembly GCA_001067655.1). Classification (GTDB taxonomy): domain Bacteria; phylum Pseudomonadota; class Gammaproteobacteria; order Burkholderiales; family Neisseriaceae; genus Neisseria; species Neisseria lactamica_B. The sequence goes on along the minus strand of JUNU01000152.1, from coordinate 2,132 downwards.
GGACCGACTTGGTCTTTGGATTTTTCGTCCACGCCGCCGTTGATTGCGTACAGCAGGGTTTTCGCCAAGTTGGCGCGTGCGCCGAAGAACTGCATTTGTTTGCCGACCACCATCGGGCTGACGCAGCAGGCAATGGCGTAGTCGTCGCTGTTGAAATCCGGACGCATCAAATCGTCGTTTTCATATTGGATGGACGAGGTGTCGATGGACACTTTGGCGCAAAACTCTTTAAAGCCTTGCGGCAGTTGTTCGGACCACAACACAGTGATGTTCGGTTCGGGAGACGGACCCATGTTGTACAGGGTTTGCAGCACGCGGAAGTTGGTGCGCGTTACCAGCGTGCGGCCGTCCAAACCCATACCGCCGATGGATTCGGTCGCCCAAATCGGGTCGCCGGAGAAGAGTTGGTCGTATTCGGGCGTACGCAGGAAACGGACCATACGCAGTTTCATGACCAAATGGTCGACAAATTCTTGCGCTTGGGTTTCGGTAATTACGCCGTTTTTCAGGTCGCGCTCGATGTAGATGTCCAAGAACGAAGACACGCGGCCGAACGACATGGCGGCGCCGTTTTGCGATTTAACGGCGGCAAGGTAGCCGAAGTAAGTCCATTGGATGGCTTCTTGCGCATTTTTCGCAGGACCGGAAATGTCATAGCCGTAAGAAGCCGCCATTTCTTTCATTTGACCCAAGGCTTTGTATTGGTCGTTGATTTCTTCGCGGCGGCGGATGACTTCTTCCAAATCTACGCCGTTTTCCAAATCGGCTTGCAACGAATTGAATTGGTTGAGTTTGTCTTTCATCAAGAAGTCGATACCGTACAATGCCACGCGGCGGTAGTCACCGATAATGCGACCACGACCGTAAGCATCCGGCAAACCGGTGATCACACCGGATTTGCGGCAACGGCGGATATCGGGCGTATAAACGTCAAACACGCCTTGGTTGTGGGTTTTACGGTATTTGGTAAAGATTTCGCTGACTTCGGGGTTCAACTCGACGTTGTACACTTTGCACGCGTCTTGTACCATTTTCAAACCGCCGAACGGCATGATCGAGCGTTTCAGAGGCTCGTCTGTTTGCAGACCGACGATGGTTTCCAAATCTTTATTGATATAGCCCGGCGCATGGCTGGTAATGCCGGACACGACTTGCGCGTCGATTTTGTAAGGTTCGTGCGTGCGGTTTTCGACTTTGATGCCTTCCATCACGTCCGCCCACAGTTTGGTCGTCGCCTCGGTCGCAGGCGCGAGGAAAGACGCATCGCCTTCATAAGGCGTATAGTTTTTCTGAATAAAATCGCGCACGTCGACATTGGTTTCCCAATTACCGCCGACAAAACCTTCCCAAGCGGCAGGGCGTTGCTGTACATCGGTTGACATATCAAGCTCCTAATTTGTCAGATAGAATTTATAGGTAGAAGAAATTTACCTTTGCAGAATAGCACTTTAGCTCTATGAAGTGTAACGATTGGCGGAGATGTGAACGCTTACCCGATGTTTTTTTGACTTACATCAATGAGAACAGTTATTACTTAAAACTACATTTTATTTTTCAAGCCTTTAGCGTGTAAACAAGTGTAGAATATAAAATTAAGCCCTGAAAACTTGTCCGGTTTTCAGGGCTTTTCCTTAGGTATTTGATTTCATGCAATTACATTGTGTAAAGATCGCAAGTTGGACACAAATTGGACACAAAGCAAAAAGACAGCCTGAATTATAAGCTGTCTTTTGGTAATTTAGAGTCTTAGATTTTTCAATAAATTCATAGATTTATTGGTGCCCGGAGCCGGAATCGAACCGGCACGGCCGGTTTAGGGCCGACGGATTTTAAGTCCGTTGTGTCTACCTATTTCACCACCCGGGCGCAGACTGTTTTATATTGAAATTTGGAGACGGGGGCGCGGATTTGAACCGGCCTATATAAGGGTTGCACCCCTTATAGCATAAACACTCTGCCACCCCGCCATGAAATGAGTGGAGGCGAGAGTCGGAATCGAACCGGCGTCCACGGATTTGCAATCCGCTGCATTACCACTTTGCTATCTCGCCAAACAAACTACCAGGTAGTGTTTAAACTGGAGCGGGAAACGAGTCTCGAACTCGCGACCTCAACCTTGGCAAGGTTGCGCT
>JUNU01000151.1 GCA_001067655.1 Neisseria lactamica | reverse complement strand
CCACTGATACACTAGTGTTGCACTTGAAATCCGAATCCAAAGTCGTCTGAAAATAAAAATACCTTACCGACCAAGCGGTAAGGTATCAGAATCGATTAATGCGTTACATACATTATTCGGCAGGTTGTTGCACGGTCTCAACTTGAACCGGAGCAGCCGCAGCAGCTTGGGGTTTGTTCTCGTGTTGCAGGCTCACGGCACGGGCAGGAACGATAGTTGAAATCGCGTGTTTATAAACCATTTGGGTAACGGAAGTATTACGCAGCAGAACGACGTATTGGTCAAACGACTCGACTTGGCCTTGCAGTTTGATACCGTTGACCAAATAAATCGAAACCGGAACGTGCTCTTTACGCAACGCATTCAAAAAAGGATCTTGTAACATTTGTCCTTTAGCTGTCATATTCATAAGCTCCATTATTATGATTTTGAAATCGTTTTGAAAACGAACATGAGTCGGATTGTAGACCCGAACGAGAAAAATTACCAACTATTTTTCCGTAAGAATATGCAAACCTCTATCAAACAACGGGCTTTTCAGCGATTTTTTACCTAAATGTACTATACAAATCATTTCAATACAAACAATTTTTGCAATCAGACATACGGCGGAGGATTTGGATTTTCAGACGACCTTGCCATTAAACAAAATCCTTTTATTACAAAATCTTAGCCAACCAACTCCAAAAAGGCTTCATCCCCAACCGCCCTACTCGTTCCGGCTGCAATCTAAAAGGGGTGCACCTCGCGGCGCGCCCCTTGTTTCGTCAGATTTATTTGCTGTGCTGTTTTTTCACGCTGACTTTGGCTTTCTTTTTAAAACGGTTTTTCTCTTCCTTGCGACCCTCGCGTTTTTCGATGCGGTTGCTCAGACTGACGCGGCGCAAAGGTTTTTTCTTCGGTTTGTCTTCCGCCTTTTCATACGGATTTTCCGAAACATTGTATTGAATCCGAAGCGGCGTGCCTTGCAGGTTGAAGGCTTTGCGGAACGTCTGGGTCAGGTAGCGCGTATAGCTGTCGGAAATCGCGTGCAGCGAATTGCCGTGTACCACAATCACGGGCGGGTTCATGCCGCCTTGGTGGGCATAACGCATTTTCGGGCGCACCAAACCTGCGCGCGGCGGCTGTTGGCGCTCGATGGCGCTTTGCAGGACGCGGGTGATTTTCGGCGTCGGCATCTTAATCATGGCGGCGTTGTAGGCTGCCTGAATGCTGTCGAACAATCCGTCGATGCCGCGTTCTTTCAATGCTGAAATGAAGTGGAACTTGGCAAAATCGAGGAAATACAGTTTGCAAGAAATGTCGCGTTTGATCTGTTCGCGCCGCTCTTCGCTGATGCCGTCCCATTTATTGACGGCAACTACCAGCGCTCGCCCTGCTTCCAAGGCGAAACCGGCAATCGTGGCATCTTGGTCGGCGATGTCCTGCTGCGCGTCCAATACCAAAACGGCAACGTTTGCCGCCTCAACCGCCTGCATCGCTTTGATAACGGAGAACTTCTCCACCGCCTCGTCAACTTTGCCGCGACGGCGCACGCCTGCGGTATCGATAATGGTAAACGGTTTGCCTTCGCGTTCGAAATCGATGTGGATGCTGTCGCGCGTCGTACCTGCCATATCGAAGGCAATCACGCGCTCTTCGCCGAGAATGGCGTTAACCAGTGTGGATTTGCCGACATTCGGACGACCGATGACGGCAAAAACAGGATGTTTTACATCGGCTTCTTCGGCTTCAGGCTCAGGGAAGTTTTCTAAAATTTCTTCAATCAGGTAATACACGCCGTCGCCGTGCGCGCCGGAAATAACGTGCGGTTCGCCCAATGCCAGTTCGTAAAACTCGGCGGCAAGCACAGCTCTGTTGCCGCCCTCGCCTTTGTTTACCGCCAGATAAACGGGGCGTGGGCTTTGGCGCAGGCGGTCGGCGATGATTTTGTCTTGCGGGGTCAGACCAGTGCGGCCGTCCACCAAGAACACGACGGAATCGGCTTCATCGACAGCCTGCAAAGTCTGCTTCGCCATTTCGTGCAAAATGCCGCTGTCCACAACCGGCTCAAAACCGCCGGTATCAATGACGAGATAAGGTTTGCTGCCGATTTTGCCGTGTCCGTAATGGCGGTCGCGGGTCAAGCCGGGCAGGTCGTGCACAAGCGCGTCTTTGGTGCGCGTCAGGCGGTTGAACAAGGTGGATTTGCCGACGTTCGGGCGGCCGACAAGGGCGATGGTGGGTTTCATGTTTGGGTCTTTCTGTGTCAAGTGTCAGTTCGGAATCGAACCTGCAACACGAGCAGGTGTTTTCAAAACACGGTAGGTTAAAAAGGATAAGGGGTCGTCTGAAAATAGATTCAACAACAATGACTTGAGATGAAATCTCTATCCCATACAGTTATCTTCAACGTTGGGAACTTGTCTGTATCCATCAACTTCAAATACGGTATGGCAAGTTTCCATCCGGTCATAATTAATGGATTTTACGCAATGAAAAAGATCATCTTAACATCACTATTCATTTTTCTCCCTGTGAATTTCGGCATTGGCTTATTGCTCGACGTTTATCAAACAGACCGACCACTCAAAATCATAGTCTCATTAATTATCAGCACGCTCTTTTATATCGTACCTATGTATTTTCTACTCAAACACAAAGCCAAATAATCTGCCTTTTCAGACGACCTGTTCGGCGAATCTTGTCCCTGCATGATACGTCTTCAAACAAAAGGTCGTCTGAAAATATAGTGGATGGAAATTGCAATGATACGGCGTTGCCAACGCCCTTATGTACGATCTGTACGGTATGCGTTGCCACCTTGTCTCATTTTTATTTTAATCCACTATATAAAGTGGAACACAATTAAAACAGACAAGGCTTGCCGGAAAGATTCCGACAAGCCGCATACGTCTCTCAATTTTTCAGACGACCTTATTTTTGCGAATCCAGCTTCATTTGCAGCAATTCGCGTTCGATGGCGTCTTTAGGCAGCTTTTCCAAAGCCTGCTGATAACTTTGCGCGGCTTCTTTGGTTTTGTTTTGCGCGGCATAAACATCGCCTTTCGCTTCCAACAGCAGCGGCTCGAAATCGGCTTCGACTTTCGTACTCAAGGCTGCGATCGCGGCATCGTATTTTTTCTGCTGCAACAGGACTATACCCAAACGTTGCGCCGCCAATGCTTGAACCAGCGGGGCTTTTTGGTTTTGCAGCACCCACTTCAGATGACCTTCTGCTACATCGTAACGGCGGGCATCATATTCGGTCGCAGCCGCCATCAGCGTCGCTTGCGCGGCGGCAATGGAATCAGAATAGTTTTGCTGAAGATTGGTCAAATCGGCGTTAACTTCGGCTTGCGAGGCTTTTGCCTGCATTTTATCGACGATTTTCGCCAATACCGCAGCAGCTTCCTGATTTTTCGAGGCTTTATGGCTTTTATACATGGTATAGCCCAAATAGCCCAACGCCGCCGCCATCAGCAGGGCAAACAGCCATCGGCCGGTAGTTTTCCAAAAGTATTTAAAATTGTCTAACTCTTGTTGTTCTTCGAGATGGGCTGCCATTTATGCGTTCTTCCATTGTTGTAAAGTGTGGATTAAATCGTCGGCGGCGACAGTTTGCTGACCGTGTGCGCCGTTCATGTCTTTGAGCGTAACCGTACCGTTCGCCAATTCGTCTTGTGCGACAATCAGGGCAAAGCGTGCGCTGCTGTTGTCGGCTTTTTTCATTTGCGCTTTCAGGCTTTGATAGCCGGAATGCTGCATCACGTTGAAACCTTGTGCGCGCAAGGCTTGCGCGTATTTCATTACTTGCAAATCCGCACCCTCGCCCTGATGCATGGCGTACACGTCAGGCGCGGCATTGACTTCCAGCGAACCGTATTCGCTAACCAGCAGCAGCAGCCGCTCGATGCCCATCGCAAAACCGATGGAGGGCGCAGGCTTGCCACCTAGTTCTTCAATCAAACCGTCGTAACGTCCGCCGCCGCACACCGTCGCCTGCGCGCCGAGTTTGTCGGTCGTCCATTCAAAAACGGTTTGATTGTAATAATCCAAACCGCGCACCAATCGCGGGTTCTCAACGTATTGGATGCCCAAGCCTTTCAACATGGCTTTGAAACGGCTGTAATGATTGCGCGATTCCTCGCCCAGATAATCGGTCAGATGCGGCGCGGTATTGCAGATTTCCTGCAAATCGGGATTTTTGGAATCCAAAACGCGCAACGGATTGGTTTTCAGACGACGTTTGCTGTCTTCGTCCAATTTGTCTTCATAACGGGTCAGATATTCGACCAAAGCTGCACGGTGCGCCGCACGTTCTTCGCGATTGCCCAAGCTGTTGATTTCCAAAGTCAGATAATCGCGGATACCCAGTTTGTCCCACAAATCCGCCGACATGGCGATGATTTCCGCGTCGATGTCCGGACCTTCAAAACCCAACGCCTCGATACCGACCTGATGAAACTGGCGGTAACGTCCTTTTTGCGGACGCTCGCGGCGGAACATCGGACCCATGTACCACAGCTTTTGCGGGCTGTTGTACAACAAATTGTGTTCGACCACCGCACGCAGGCAGGACGCCGTACCTTCCGGCCGCAGGCTCAGGCTCAAAGAATCGTTGGAATCGGAAAACGTGTACATTTCCTTGCCGACCACATCGGTTTCCTCGCCGATGGAGCGGACAAACAAACCCGTCTGCTCGACAATCGGCGTACGGATTTGCTGATAACCATAAGCACGCGTCCAGCTGCCAACCACATCTTCAAACGCCTGCCAAAACGCGGCGGTCAGTTTGAAATCTTTCTGTTCGACGGGCAAAAGGTCGTTCATGCCTTTAACGGATTGGATTTTTTGTGCCATTTCAAATAGGGATACCGGAATCAAAATAGTCGGCAATTATAGCTGATTTTTAAGGAGTTGTGAGGTTTCGGCGATGAAGGACTTGGGCAAAAAGGTCGTCTGAAAACCGGAGCGGCGATTTTTCAGACGACCCCGTAGATTCAAAGCAGCCGCAATAATGCAAGGATGGCATTGTAGCCTTTTTATTTTGTTTTACTATACAATCCCATCATCCTTACCAACCCACCCGCCCAAACCGTGAAAATCCTCATCCTCGGCAGCGGACAGGTCGGCTCGACCGTCGCGCAAAACCTCGCCTCTGTTTCCAGCAACGACGTTACCGTTATCGACATCGACGAAAAAGCCCTGCAACACATCGGCAGCCGACTCGACGTCCAAACCATACTTGGCAACGGCGCATCCCCATTCATCCTCGAACAGGCGGGCGCGGCAGATTCCGACCTCCTGCTCGCCCTGACCCGCAGCGACGAAACCAACATCGTCGCCTGCAAAATCGCCGCCGATCTCTTTAATATCCCCAGCCGCATCGCCCGCGTGCGTTCCAGCGAATATCTGGAATACCCCTACCCCGAAAACGACGATACGGAAAACGGCAGCCTTACCGTCTTCGACATCACCGAAACCATCAGCCCCGAACAGCTCGTTACCGAACAGCTCGTCGGACTGCTCAGCTACACCAGCGCATTGCAGGTATTGAGGTTTGCCGGCGACAAAGTCCGCATGGTCATCGTACAGGCGCGTAAAGGTGGGCTGCTCGTCAACCGCGAAATCGCCGACATCAACCAACACCTCCCCGAAGGCGCGGACTGCCAAATCTGCGCCATATACCGCAACAACCGCCTCATCGTCCCCACGCCGCAAACCGTCATCATCGAAGGCGACGAGGTACTTTTTGCCGCCGACATCAGCAGCGTCAACATCATCATGCGCGAACTGCGCCCCAAAGAAGCGCGCACCCGCCGCATCATGATTGCCGGCGGCGGCAACATCGGCTACCGCCTCGCTAAGCAGCTCGAATCCAAATACGACATCAAAATCGTCGAACATAACCCCCGCCGCGCCGAGTGGCTCGCCGAAAACCTCGACAACACCCTCGTCCTGCAAGGCAGTGCCACCGACGAAACGCTGCTGGACGAAGAATACATCGACGAAATCGACGTATTCTGCGCCCTGACCAACGACGACGAAAACAACATCATGTCCAGCCTGTTGGCGAAAAACCTCGGTGCCAAGCGCGTCGTCACCATCGTCAACCGCTCCAGCTACGTCGATTTGCTCGAAGGCAACAAAATCGACATCGTCGTATCGCCGCACCTCATCACCATCGGCTCCATCCTCGCCCATATCCGCCGAGGCGACATCGTTGCCGTCCACCCCCTCAGACGCGGCACCGCCGAAGCCATCGAAGTCGTCGTCCACGGCGACAAAAACACCTCCGCCATCGTCGGCAGGCGCATCAGCGGCATCAAATGGCCGGGCGACTGCTACATCGCCGCCATCGTCCGTGCCGAAACGGGCGAAGTCATCATGGGGCACCACACCGACACCATTGTCCAAGACGGCGACCACATCATCTTCTTCGTCTCCCGCCGCCGCGTCCTGCCCGAACTTGAAAAACTCATCCAAGTCAAAATGGGCTTTTTCGGCTGACACCGTCAAAGGTCGTCTGGAACCTGTTGCAGCAAAGTCAGAACCTTTTTCAACTTCATTGAAGCCGTGCTTTCAGACGACCCGACACAAATTACCCAACATCATCCGTTTCCACATCCGATACCAAAAGGAAAATCCATGTTACGCCCCATCCTTGCCGCCCTCGTGCTCGCAACCGCCCTGCCCGCCGCAGCCGAAACCGACACCCTTCATTACAACATGATCGAATTTGCCGAGTCAGCCAATCTCGAAATAACCCGCGACACCATGACCGCCTACTTCAGCATTGCTTCCGAAGGCAAAGACCGCGCTACGGTAAACAAAGCGTTTCAGAAAAAATTCAACGACTTCAACAAAGCCGTACAAAACAACAAACTCCAAACCGAAATCCTCAACCGCAGCGCCAGCCCGCGCTATGAATACAACAACAACGGCAAACGCATCCAAACAGGTTGGGAAGAAGAAGCCGTGTTCAAAGTCGAAAGCAAAGACTTTGACGCCATCAACCGCCTGATTGACGAAACGCTGCAAACTGCCACGCTCAACCGCATCGGCTTCAGCATATCCAAAGAAAAACGCGAAGCCGCCGTCGATCAAGTCAGCAAAGCCGCCATCCTGCGCTTCAAAGACCGCGCGCAAGACTTGGCGAAAACGCTCGGCTTCTCCAACTACAAAATCGTCAAACTCAATTTAGGCCACATCGGCAACCGTTCCATAGACAACGGTTTCGCCCGTGCCAAAATGATGAATGCCGAAGCTGCCATGTTCAAGCGTTCGGCAAGCGACGAAAACAACGCTATCCAAGCCCCTTCTCCCGGCTCAGAAGAAATCAGCATTACAGTCAACGGCTTGGTGCAGATGTAAAACGCTCTTCCAACAAAAAGGTCGTCTGAAAACACATTTGGTTTTCAGACGACCTTTTTTCCATTCCAACAATCAAGCCAAGCTGACTTCCAAGTTGTCAATCAGACGCGTCGTTCCCAAGCGGGCGGCAGCGAGGACGACAAGGGCTTTGTCGCCGGTGCGTGCGACGGCGAGGCTTTCGGCATGGCGGATTTCGACGTAATCGACCACCCAGCCCGCTTCGGTCAGGCGGCGGACGGTTTCTGTTTCCAGACCGACGTAATCGAGATTGCCGTTTTTGAGTTCGGCGGCGACGCGCTGCAATTCGCGGTACAGACGCGGGGCTTCGGCGCGTTCGGCTTCACTGAGGTATTGGTTGCGGCTGGAAAGCGCGAGCCCGTCAGGAGCGCGGCCGGTATCGACGGGAACGATGTCGATATTGAAATTCAGGTCTTCGACAAAGCCTTTGATAATTGCCAACTGCTGATAGTCTTTTTTGCCGAAACAGGCGGTATCGGGTTGGACGATGTTGAACAGTTTGCTGACGACAGTAGCGACACCGCGGAAATGACCGGGGCGGAATTTGCCGCACAATTCGTTTTGGAGGTTGGGCGGTTCGACGTTGAAACGTTGCTCGACATTGGGATACAGCTCTTTTTCGTCGGGCGCGAACACGACGGCTACTCCTTCGTTGGCGAGTTTGTCGGCGTCTTGCTGCAAGGTGCGCGGGTATTTGTCGAAATCCTCGCCCTGTCCGAATTGTAGGCGGTTGACGAATATGCTGACTACGACGTTGTCGGCGCGTTTTTTGGCTTCGCGAACAAGGGCGAGATGGCCTTCGTGCAGATTGCCCATAGTCGGCACAAAGGCAACGCTGCCTGCGTTTTTGCGCCATTCGCGTAATTCTTTAATGGTATGAATGATTTGCATGGTGGAAAATGTCCTTTATCTTTTTCGGGGATTGTGGCGCACAGCCGCCATATTTTGTCAGCCCGAAAATCACGCGCCGATTATACGCTGGGAACACGGACAAACAAAGGTCGTCTGAAATTCGGTTTTCACGATGAAAACCTTTTCAGACGACCTTTTTCAGTTGAGGGTATCAAGCAAACGAATGTTCCGCAGCGGGAAAGGTTTTGGCTTTGACTTCATGGACATAAGCTTCAACGGCGGCCTGAATGCTGTCTTTACCCTGCATGAAGTTTTTGACGAATTTGGCGGTTTTACCCGGAAAAATGCCGAGCATATCGTGCATGACCAAAACTTGCCCGTCGCAATCCACACCCGCGCCGATGCCGATGGTCGGGCAAGAGACGGTTTCGGTTACTTTTTTCGCCAATTCCGCCGGTACGCATTCCATCAATACGATGGCGGCACCCGCTTGGTCGTGTGCTTTCGCATCTGCCAACAAGGCTTCCGCCTTATCGCCCCGCCCCTGCACTTTGTATCCGCCAAAGGCAAACACGGACTGCGGGGTTAAGCCGATATGGGCGCAGACGGGAATGCCGCGCATTTGCAGGAATTCGGTGGTTTCCGCCATCCAAACGCCGCCTTCGAGTTTGACCATATGCGCGCCTGCCGCCATCAGTTCGGCAGCGGCGGCAAACGCCTGTTTTTTACTCTGTTGATACGCACCAAAAGGCAAGTCGCTGACAATCATCGCGTTTTCCGTACCGCGTGCGACGTTTTCGGTGTGGTAACACATATCGTGCAGGCTGACGGGCAGCGTGGATTTGCGTCCCTGCACGGTCATGCCCAAGGAATCGCCCACCAGCAAAACATCAACGCCGGCGTTATCCATCAACGCGGCAAAGCTGGATTCATAGGCGGTCAGCATGGCGATTTTTTCGCCTTCTGCCTTCATCTTTTGCAGTGTGTTCACAGTAATCATTAGAATATGTTCCGCCTTTTTCAGACGACCTTTTAGATTAAAACGGGCTATTATAGTGAAATGCCCGCCGCCCTGCCACCCGAACGACAAACGCAAAACAGCCCGACTGCTTTCACAATCGGGCTGTTTGATTGGTGCCGGCACCAAGAGTCGAACTCGGGACCCCCTGATTACAAGTCAGGTGCT
>JUNU01000003.1 GCA_001067655.1 Neisseria lactamica | reverse complement strand
TGTCTGCGGCTTCGTCGCCTTGTCCTGATTTAAAGTTAATCCACTATAAAAGAAACAGGTCGTCTGAAAAAAGACGGCCTGTTCCGTATGGGCATGGGATGCGACATTATAGTGGAAACGGAGGTCGATTGACAGCGTGCTCAGGCAGCTTTTCAGACGACCTCCTACGCATCAAAGCAAAGGCTGCTGCCGCACGATGGCGCGGATGACGGCGCGGTTTGGATGCAGGGCGGTGCGCAGGCGTTGGGACAGGGGCTGAGGCAGGCCGAGGATGTCGGCGGCAATGGCGGCGGCGCAGACGGGGGCGGTGGCGAGGCCGCGCGTGCCGTGGGCGGTGTTGATGTAGGCGTTCGGCAGGTAGGGGCAGGGGACGTTGTCGAGGCGGTAGTTTTTGTCCAACGCGAGTTTGGCGTAGGCGGTCTGCATGGCGGCGATGTTGCCGAGCGCGCCGACGACGGGCAGGTGGTCGGGACTGTCGCAGCGCAGGGCGGCGTGTCCTTGCGGCGGGTCAGAGAGGTCGTCTGAAACCGAACGAAGCGGGTTTTGTTCAAATAATGATTGCGCCAATGGCGGGTTGAGTTGTTGCAGGGCGGCGCGGTTGGCGGTTTCTTCGTGCGGATGCCAAGCGTCGTCGTCGCTATTGAGGACGAAGGTTGCGCCGTAGCAGTGTTGCCCTTGCCAGCTCGGGCTGATGTAGCTTTCGCCGGATAGGGCGCAGCGCAGGCGTTTGGAAAAACCGCTTGCCGCCGCTACGCCGGTTTGCCCGCGGATTTGGCGGAAAGGCAGGGCGGAGATGTTGGCATCGGCGGCGTTCGGGCTGTGCGCGCCCATGCAGTAGATGATGTGGGTTGCGCTGAAGCTGCCGTGCGGTGTGTGTGCCGTCCAGTTTGCGCCGTCGTATTCGGTAGCGGATAAGGGCGTGTCTTCGTGCAACGCAATCAGCGGATGATCCAGCAAGGCGCGGACGACGGCGGGCGGGTTCAGCCATACGCCCTGCGGCCAGTAGAGGCCGTCTGAAAAGACGTCTATGCCTGCGATTTGCGCGGCTTCGTCGGCGGACACGCTGCGGTAAAGGTGGGCGTGATGTTGCTGCAAACCCAATGCCTGATTGCGTTTGCGTTCGGATTCGTCGAAATTGAGGTGCAACACGCCGTCGCCGCCCCATGCGTCGGAATCGGGCAGCAGGTTTTGCAGCAGGCGGCGAGTGTAGCCGTAGCCGGCCAGTAGCAGTTCGGTCTGCTCGGTGTCGTGCGGCGAGATTTTGGCGTAGAGCAGCCCTTGGCGGTTGCCGCTGCCGCCTTGCGCCGCTTTGCCCGCTTCCAAAACGGTAACGCGCACGCCGTGTTCCGCCAGCTTGCGCGCGGTCGCGGCACCGGCAATGCCAGCGCCGATAATCAGCGCGTTTTCGGGCGGGGTGGTGGCTTGAGGTCGTCTGAACCAAGGTTTGACGGGCTTGGGTGAGACTTGCGGCACGGCTTCGGTCTGCCATTCGATAGGGTCGAAATGTTCGTGCAGGCTGTCGGCGCGGTGCGGCGGGACAAGCCAGATATGCACGTCGGGCAGCAGGTTTTCCAGAAAGTTGACGCTGTTGAACTGAAGGCATTTTACGGCTTGGTCGAGGCGGGTTTTCAGACGGCCTTCCAACTCGGTCGGGGCATCGGACAAAGGAAAATCGGGCATGCGGTTTTCGCTCAGGCAGGCAACCAGATGCAGCGGCGCGGGATGAGTTTCGATCACGCGGGCAAGTTCGGCGGGAGCGGGCGGGGTGTTCCAAGCAAGGATGGGCATAGCGGGGTCGTCTGAAAAAGAGGTTGATTACTGAAGCGCCGTCTGTCGGCTTGCCTTAATGCTTTTCTCCCTGTTCTTTAACCGGCTCTTTGGTCTGAACCGGCGTAACCGGGAAAAACAAGATCAGCGGGTTGGCCTTAATCTGCTGCCAGAAGCTTTTGCACAAATTGCCGACGCTGCCGATTTTCGTGCCGCGCGAGCGCAGGGCGACGAAGAGGGCGAGGGTGAAGCTGACGATGAGGTTGACCAAGCCGATGGCGAGGACGCTGCAAATGCCGAGCATGAATGTACCAAAGCCGACGTTGCCGCTGACGGCGGCGTAGCCGAGGTTGGCGGAGGAGAAGGCAACATGGCGGATGTCCAGCGGTAGGCCGAGGAGGTGTCCGAAGTAGCCGGTCATGCCCAAGAGCATCCCGAAGATGAAGTTGCCGACCAGTGAGCCGTAGTGTTTGTGAATGTAGGCGGCAAGGACGCGGCGGGGTTTGGGGCGCATGATTTTGCGCAGCAAGGGGTTGAAGGGCAGGCGTTGGCGCAGGTTGAGGTAGTCGGCGCGGTTGTCGAAGAAACCTGCGATGATGCCGGAACAGAACAGCCACAAGCCTGCAATGGCGGCATACCATAGGGTCGGGTGGCCGATGATGTCTATGGATTTGAACTGGTAGGCGGTGGTATGTGCATCGAGTATGGGTTGTTGGTGCAGATGGGCATAGCCGAACGATATGGCGCACGCCAAGAGGATGGCGATGGAAACGTTGCCGAAGACGGCGACGCTTTGGGAGCGGCATACGTCGATAAGGAGCTTGGCGAGCTTGTTGTCCACCGCTTTGCCGCCTTCGTTGAGATCGACCTGTTCGGCGAAGCTGGCGGCGGTCATGGCGGGCTGTTTGGTGGCGACGGTGCAGTGCAGCATATGGATGAGCATGAAGCCTATGCCGTAGTTGAGCCCTGACAACAAGGAGGTAACGAAGGGGCTGAAGCCGAGTGTGCCGATGTGGATTTTGTGCAGTGCCATCAGGGCGATGATGACGCCGCCGCCCGCCGCGGAGTAGAACATTTTGAAATATTCTTTGCGGTTGCGGGTGATGTAATGCTCGCCGTGGTGGCTTTTGTTTTCGGTAATGCTGCGGGCGAGCATGCGTATGCTGCTGCTGCGCAGGTGGCGGGTACTGTACTGCTCGACCGCGGCGTAGATGAGGGAGTTCATCAGGGTTATGGTCAGGCGGTTGCGGTTGCCGGCATCGGTTTGGATGTCGGTGAGCAGTTTCAGGCGATCTACTGTCTGCTGTAGCCGTTCGAGCAGGTGGGCGACTTTGACGGACGAGCCTGAACCTGCGCCCGTCCCTTTTCGGCGCAGATAGTCGATCTGACTGCAACATTGGTCGAACATGACTTCAAGGTGGGCGGTGTCGTAAGGGGTGGTGTCGTTGCGGTAGTGTTCGACCAGTTTGGCGGTTTCGCGCTGGAGGGCGACGAAGGGCGAATCGGCTTCGAGCAGGCGCGGGGCGATGCGGATGAGGTCGGGTTCGATGGCTTCGGAGGCAATCCAAATGGCCAGCATTTCGATGGCGCGCAGACGAGCGTCAACCAACTGGCGGCAGGCGTTTTGCAGCAAGGCGGGATCGGCGCTGGTGCGGATCAGGTCGTACAGGCTCAACCATTGGCGGATGCTGAGAGTTTGCAGCCATTTGTCGTCGTTTTCGGAGTGGAACAGGTAGAGGAACACTTCGCGCAGGTTGGCAAAGTCTTTGTAGGACGGGCTGAAGCGTTCGTATATGCGTATGCCCATCTCGCGGGTAAAGCTGTGGCGCGAGAAGATGCCGAGTTTGATCAGCGCGGGATAGATGTGGACTTGCGAGAGCCAGTGGTAGAAGCGTCCGCTGAAGTTTTTTCCGAGTTCTTCGTCTTGTTTGAGCGTGGCGATAATCAGGTCGAAGCGTTCTGCCGCCTGTTTTTTGCCGCCGCGCCGCAGGAATTTGATTAAGGCGTTGAGGATAAGGACGAAATCGGTGTCGGTCAGGCTTTTGGAAAGTAAGGGATGTAGATTTTGGTGAGTAATTTTTTCCATTGCGGTATTTTTACACAAAACGGCGGGTTTGATAAGTTCGGGTAATTTATGCAACCTGCTGTAAGCACATTCGATATTTTGGAGCAATGTTTGACGATTTCAACCCTCTTTGTTTTGAAAAGGTCGTCTGAAAACCAGTTTCAGACGACCTTTCGCTTATTTCAGCATCTCTTCGGGAATGTTACAGACAGGAATCGGATTGACTTTGTGCTGCATGGCTTTGTGCAGGCGGGTGTAGATTTCCAAGACTTCGCGCTGCCTGCCTTCAAAATCTTCGGGACGGTGCGTGCCGTAAACGCTCATCGCCCATTCGAGTTCGGGATAGCTTGCGCCCATCTGTTCTTCGTCCGTGCGTTCGGTATCCCAAAGCCCGTCGGTCGGCACGGCTTTTTGGATGGACTCGGCGATGTCCAGTTCGGCGGCAATTTGATAAATCTGCGTTTTGGTCAAATCGGCAATCGGGCTGATGTCCACGCCGCCGTCGCCGTATTTGGTGAAGAAGCCCACGCCGAAATCTTCGATTTTGTTGCCCGTACCGGTAACCAGCAAACCGTTTAGCTGACCGTAATAATAAAGCGTCAGCATCCGCAGGCGGCTGCGGGCGTTGGCAAGCGCGAGCTGTTTGGCGGGGAACTTGGTTTCATCGACCTCGACATCGGCGGCAAAAGTATCGAAAGTCGGCGTCAAATCCACACGCATCCCGCTGACGTTGGAAAACGCCTGTTCCAACCGGCGGATGTGTTCCTGCGCGCGGCTGACTTGGTCGGCTTTTTGGCGGATGGGCATTTCAAGCAGCAGAACCTTCAGCCCCGTCCGTGCTGCGATGGCGGAAACGACTGCGGAATCGATACCGCCGGAAACGCCGACGACAAACCCCTTGGCGTGTGCGGCGGCGGCATAGTTTTTCAGCCAGTCGGCAATATGGCGGATAACGGCTTGGGTCTGCATAGTCAGGCTCCTGATTTGAAAGGGGGAATCATACCCGATTTTGAAAGGCTGCGGCATATGGACGGGTCGTCTGAAAACACAGGTTTGGCATTGCGAAACCGATTACCGTGTTTGTAATATTGTCGGTTTGAGGTTTTCAGACGACCTGTGTTATGAGCGGTTGGCTCCCGTGTTTTAATGAGATTTTTTGTTTGACTTGTCTTTATATCGATAGATTTGCAGATTGGTTGACCTGCCGCCCTTGAAAGAATTGATTTCATAGGTAATGCCATCATACACAGCGCGTGTACTGATCAGCTCTTCATTCAGCGGCTGTTTCTGTTTAAAGGCTTTGATGTTTTGGATATGTTTGTCCAACAGGTTTTTAAACAAGTTGTCCGGTTTGTTTTTATGGTTGATGGTGGAAATGATTAAATCGGGGATGGTAGTATCTTGAAAGATCAGGCCGTTATACCCAATCAAAGCATCCACACCGTCTACCTTGTTATTGACATGATATATATCGACACCGTACGGACATTCCGGATTGGCAAAGTCTTTTAAAACTATTGTTACAGAAAAAAGATTGGCATGATAGTCAGCGGCGCTATACATGTTTTTCTTCCCGAAATTTCTTTTAAAGATTTCGTTATTGCTGTTTTCGATAAAGCCTAACTCTTGCAATTTGGGGACAATCAGTTCTTTGTTCATGGGGATAGGCAGGCGTTTAACTGCCTCGAAATGCGTAGGCTCATATCGCGGGTATGCCGCAGGGTCTGCAGGCGGGAGCGGGGGAAGTGTATTAAACCTATATTCGGAAGGATGACATTCAAAATGCGATGTAGCTGCGGTTTTAACGGCTTCTGCATCCTGCTTTCTATCTTGAGCCAAGTTCGGCTGATTGCTACATGCCGCCATAACCAGCAAACCCGCCAATATCATCAGCCTTTTATTGATTATCTCCATGATTTTACTTTATTTATTTGGTCTTTGTTGTAATCAGTTATGGGCTTTCTTGCGGGTTTTATATCGATAAATTTGCAGCATTGTTTCCCTGCCTCCGCCGAACGAGTTGATTTTATAGGTAATCCCACCGTATATGGCACGTGTACTGATCAGCTCTTCATTAAGCGGCTGTTTCTGTTTAAAGGCTTCGATGTTTTGAATATGTTTGTCTAACAAGTCTTTAAACAGGTTTTCAGGCTTGTTTTTATGGTTGATGGTAGAGATAACTAGATCGGGGATAGTGGTGTCTTTTAAGATAAGTCCATCGTTTCCAATCAATATTTCTATGCCGTTTACCTCGTTATTTACATGATAAATATTGATATCATATGGACACCCCTGGTCGATAATGTCTTTTAAAGTGATAATTATAGAAAAAATATTTTCATTATAGTTAACAGTATCATACATATTTTTCTTTCCGAAATTTTTTTCATAGATTTCGTTACTGCTATCTTCTATAAAACCTAACTCCTGCAATTTGGGAATAATCAGTTCTTTGTTCATAGGAATAGCGAGACGTTTGGTTTCATCTCTAAAAGCCGATTTTCTCTGTTGCACTAAACTGATTGGTATCCTTGTAACATTAGGTAAAGGTGGGGGGATTTCTGGGAGTGTATTAAATTTATTTTCGGAGGGATGACATTCAAAATGAAGGGGATGTGAATTTTTCTGCTTGGTTTTAGCAGCTTGGACATTTTGTTTTCCATCCAGAGTCAAGTTTGATTGATTTGTACATGCCGCCATAACCAGCAGACCTGCCAATACAGTCAGCTTTTTATTGAATGTCTTCATTATTGATAACCTTCTTTGTACTTTTTCGATGTTCATCATATCCTAATGCGGTTTGTAACAAATAAATCGGGTTTTGTGTTGGATGGGAATGACGACGAATTTTGTATGTTAGCTGGGTTGAGATAATGGGTAAAGCAAATGGGATAAGCGGTGGAAGGTGTGTCTGAATGGTTTGCTGTGTCTGAGCGTGATAAATGGCTTGGTGATGCGAAAGGTCGTCTGAAAACCCGATTTGGGCTTTTCAGACGACCTTTTGTTTGGGGCGGTATCAATAAACGTCGCGTTGGTAGCGTTTGTCTTCGCGCATTTCGTTGAGATAGTCTTCGGCATCGTCGCGGCTGAGTTTGCCTTGGGTTTCGATGACGTCGAGCAGGGCGGTTTCTACATCGCGCGCCATGCGGGTAGCGTCGCCGCAGACGTAGAGGTGTGCGCCTTGTTGCAGCCAGTTCCAGACTTCGGCGGCGTGTTCGGCGATTTTGTGTTGGACATAGACTTTGTGTTCGCCTTGTCTGCTCCATGCCAAGTCGGCGCGGGTGAGGATACCGTCTTTGCGGTAGTCGCTCCATTCAAGCTGGTAGAGGAAGTCGTCTGCGAGGCGTTGGTTGCCGAAGATGAGCCAGTTTTTGCCGCTGTCGCCGTTGGCAGCGCGTTGTTGCATGAAGGCGCGGAAGGGGGCAATGCCTGTGCCTGCGCCTATCATGATGACGGGGGTGTCGCCGTTGACGGGCAGGCGGAAATTGGGGTTGGGTTCGACGAAGACGCGTACTTCGCCGCCTTCTTCAAGGCGTTCGCCCAGATAGCCTGAGGCTGCGCCGGTGTAGCTGTTACCGTGGTGTTCGAAGCGGACGACGCCGACGGTCAGGTGTACTTCTTCGCCGACTTCGTCTTGTGCGGAGGCGATGGAGTAAAGGCGTGGGGTTTGGGGGCGGAACAGTTGGAACAGGGTTTGCGCGTCCAGCGGATGGGGGTGGGCGGCGAAGACGCCGACGGGCGGGGTGGCGGCGAGGTAGGCGTCCAATCGGGCTTTGTCGGCGGCTGTGGTTTTGAGTGCTTCGCTGCCGGACAACTCGGCGTATTGCTGCACGAGGGCTGGTGTGTTTTGCGTGATGTCGGCGGACTCGGTCAGGGCGGTGCGGATGTCGGTTTCGAGGTCGTCTGAAAGGCGGATTTTTTCTTCCCCGCTTAATTGGTGCAAATCGAGAATTTCTTGAACCAAAGCGGGAGCGTTGAGCGGGAGTACGCCCAATGCGTCGCCTGTCTGATAGTGCAGTCCGGAGCCGGACAGGTCGATTTCGATGTGTTCCACGTCTTTCTCGGCGGAGCGGGACGTGATTTTTTGGCGGACGGACAGGGTGGCGGTATAGGGTTTGTCTTTGGTATAGACAGTGCCGACAGTTTGGTTGGCGGCTGGTGTGGCGGTAGGCGCAGCGGCTTGGGCGGCAAGCTCGGCAACTTTAGGGACGACGGCTTCTATCCACGCGTCGGCGGCATTTTGAAACTCTAAATCGCAGATGCCCAAGTCGTTCAGACGACGTGCGCCCAGTTCGGCGAATTTGGCATCAAAGTCTTTGCCCGCTTGGCAGAAATTGGGATAGGAGGAATCGCCCAAACCCAAAACGGCGAAAGTGAGTTTGCCCAAATCAGGGGCTTTTTTGCCGAAGACGAATTTATACAGCGGCAGGGCTTCTTCGGGCGGCTCGCCCTCGCCTTGCGTGGATGTTACCAATAACACGATGTCTTCATCGGGCAGTGTTTTGCTTTTGAAGTCTCCCGCGCTGCTCAACACGGCTTCTACGCCTGCGGCTTTAAGTTTGGCGTGTAAAGATTCGGCAACGCCGCGCGCATTGCCCGTTTGCGAGGCGGATAAGACCAACACGCGTCGCACGGGGGCTGCAACGGAGGGAGCAGTGGAAACACCCAAACTGCCCGCCGCCCCTTGACTTTGCGCCCAGCAGTAGCCGGAAAGCCAAGCGAGCTGTGTAGGCGAGAGGGCGGCGAGTTGTGCGGAAAGTTCGATGGGAAGCGGGTTGGCTGGGGTCATGTCGGTTCCTTTGTGCGGACGGCAGCTTGAGGCAGAGCGTTTGCCTGCGCGGCTTTAATTGTTTGGTTGAATGGTGAATTTTTCTGAAAACAGTGGCGATACTGTAAACAGGTCGTCTGAAAAACGGAAAGAATGCTTGGTTTTAATTTAATGCGATTTCGTTATATTCTGGATTGGGAGAGGGAGATAGGGTCGATATCGGTTTTCAGACGACCCGACTATAATCCTTTGAGATTTTTAAGGGGCAGCAAAAGCGCAGATGTCCATTGGACAACTACTCAAGCAGCTTATATAAAGCTGCCGTCAGAGGTAATCAGATGATTGAATTTAATGATTTCATAAAAGAAGTAAATAAAAAATTTCAAGATGAGCTATGGGCTGATTTTGAATCCAAATTTTTTGGAGATGATTTATTTATTAAAGTAGGAATAGATTTTTCTTATAGCCATCAGTTTGAACTGTATATTCAAAATGCGCGCATGAATAAATCGATTGAGGAATGGACGGTAGATTTGAAGAAAAATCAAATCATATATCTGAAAGATAAGGAAATTTATTTTATAACGGATGTCGATGAAAAAATAATGGTAAAAGGGGAAAGGTATTTTGTTAATTTTTTGACGACTATTTACCATTTGAATCATTCTGATAGCTTGAAAAATTACATAATCAACCCAGAATTGATAGATTTAGCTACTGTTTCAGATATGACGATAAATAACTATTTTGAAGAATTGCGATTGTAATAAGTAGAAATCATGACTGAAATGAAACTGAATTCGTCTCTAGGGGAAGGAATATTAAATTCAGAAAACAGCAAAAGGTCGTCTGAAAACAGTTTGGCAGTATCTGCACTCGTGTTTTCAGACGACCTTTCCTCTTGATTATGCAAACAGGAGGCGTAAAATATCAAAAAATTACACAATAAAACAAATTCCAACACAACACATCATGAACCGTCTGCTCCAATACGCATTTACCCCCAATCAAGCCACATCCATAGGTCTGCTTGCCGTAGCCTTTTGGAGTTCCGTCGTCGGATTGATACGCGCCTTGAGCCTGCACATGGGGGCGGTCGGTGGTGCGGCGGTGATGTACAGCCTTTCCACTTTGTTGCTCTTGGCTATTTTCGGATTTCCGAATTTGCGGCAGTTCAGCCGCAGCTACCTTTTCTGGGCAAGCATTTTTTTCGTCGGCTGCGAATTGTGCCTGTCTCTTTCCATCGGTTTTGCCGACAACGCGCGCCAAACGGTCGAAGTCGGCATGGTCAACTATCTTTGGCCGACGTTTACCATCATCGGCGCGGTTTGGTTTAACAAACAGCCGGCAAAATGGTGGATAGGCATAGGCTTTGCCTTGTCGTTTATAGGTATTGCCACCGTTTTAGGCGGTGATGGCGGATTCTCTCTGCCCGAGATTATCGGCAACGTCCGAACCAACCCGCTCAGTTACATCATGGCATTGTTGGACGCGCTGTTTTGGGCAGCATACTGCACCCTGACCGCCAGAACCAAAGCACAGGGCAACGCCGTCGGTTTTTTCTTCCTCCTTGTATCCTGCATCCTGTGGGCAAAATATTTCGCAGGCGGCTACGGCAGCCTTCATTTTGATACCGATTCCATACTTTATGCCGTCTCCGCCGCAGCCTGCATGGGCTTGGGTTACGCGGTTTGGAACATCGGCATTTCATGTGGCAATATGACCGTCTTAGCGGGCGCTTCCTATTTTATTCCCATTTTTTCTGCTCTCATTTCCTCCGTCCTGCTCAATGCGCCCCTGTCTGTACAGTTTTGGCAGGGCGCGGTCATGGTTTGCATCGGCTCCGGCGTGTGCTGGCTTGCGACGCAGAATTTCAGTTTCAGACGAGTCGAGTAGTTTGGTTCTTGTATCAGGGCTTTGCAAATATCAAAAGGTCGTCTGAAAAATCTTCAGGCGATTTTTGTTATATTTACAATTGTAATGATACGTTTGTTTGAATTAAATACCATTTAGCTGAAGTAAATTGCTGGTTTATGAAAATATGATACTTCTCAGGAATCAGAAATTGATAATGGATTGTATTTCAGCCGATCTGATTAATCAGAAATCTGTTACAGGAAGGAGTAAAAGTGGAATCTGGAAAAGATAGTGTATTAAAGAAGCTAGCAGCTTTAATAGCAGTTTTGGGGTCATTCGCTTTGGTAGCTTGTTATCCATCTTCAGAAAATAAGGAGGAAGTAAAAATGGATAATGAGATACCCATAACGGGTTTTGAAAGAAATATTAAAATTGATTTGAATGGAACGTTGATGAGCGTACCTTACGGTTATTTGGCAGGTTCGTCCCGAGATTCGGCAACAAAATGGATGTCGGACGAGGAAAAAATCTATAAGGGCGGTAGGTTTGATATTTACGTCCATGCTAAACGCAAAGGAGATTCTTTGATTTTAGAGCCGTTTAATTGGGAGAATAAAGAAAAATTTGTTAAGGCATTGAAGGATGATCTGCCGATGATAGACACTATTTCGATTCAGAAAAATTCTGAATGCCTTTTAGATCCCAAGTATGTTACGAAAATGATGTTCAGGTACGATTCAAAAGAAATAACTTCTTATTCTAAAGACTATAAAGCATATGAAAGGTTTAATGAAGAACCGTTCTATCATGAATTTAATTATATTAGAGATGATGAAAATCCAGTAAGAATACAAGTAAGGGATGATGGTAGAAAAAATGGAAAAAAACTTAATGAACCACATTTTTCAATCGCAGTTGACTCATGCATAAATGGTTTGTCAGTAGATTATTATCCTAGTATCAGTGCACATGAATATGGAAATTTTTCTAAGCAACCTTCTCAACAAGAGTTGATTGAATATCATCTAAAAATAGAGAAATTAATTAAAAGTTTTATCAAGTAATTTTATTTTAGGATTCTAACTTATGATTATTTTAAATAGATAACAACAGGCTGAGTTAAAAGGAAAAGAACTGTGTAGAGATGTTCTATCTGAGTTTGCTATATAATCGCGTTTCTTTGATGATGCACAAACGTCGTCTGAAAGAACATCTTTATTTTCAGACGACCTAAAATAAAACCGACATACAAAGGAGCCGAACCATGTTTCACAGCATCAATGCCTATACCGGCGAAACCCTTTGCTGCCGTCCAGCGCAGAGTTATGCTGAATTTGCACAAGAATTGGCGGCGTTGAAGGTGCGCCAGCAGGCGTTTGCGCGGTTGGGCGTTACGGGGCGGACTGCTTTGCTGCAAGCCTTTGCCAAGCGTTTGGCGCAAAACAAGGAGCGGCTTGCGGAAATGGTTTGCGAAGAAGTCGGACGCTGCCTTCATGAATGCCGTGCCGAACTGGATAAATCGGTCGAACTCATCCGATATTACGTCCGCCTTGCCCCCGAGTTGCTGGCGCATAAGACCATTGCCACGCAGGCGAGCCTCAGTCAGGTGCGGTTTGAGCCGTTGGGCGTAGTGCTTGCCGTCATGCCGTGGAACTATCCTGTCTGGCAGGTTTTGCGTTTTGCCGTTCCTGCCTTGTGTGCGGGAAATGCTTGTGCCGTCAAACCTGCGCCCAGTGTGGCGCGGGTCAGCGCTGCGCTGTTGGAACTGGTTTCAGACGACCTCCCGTTGATTGGTGCGTGGCTGGACAACGACGATACGTTGAAAGCCATTGAAGACACTGATGCGATGGCGTTTACCGGCTCGACACAGACCGGCCGCCTGCTCGCCGCTCATGCGGGAATGCACCTCAAGAAAACCGTCCTCGAACTCGGCGGCAGCAATCCTTTTATCGTCATGCCCGATGCGGATCTCGAACGCGCCGCCGTCGAAGCCTGTTATTCGCGTTTCCGCGACGCAGGTCAGTCTTGCAATGCTGCTAAACGCATTGTCGTAACCGAAGCCGTTGCCGACCGCTTTATCCCCCTGTTTCTTGCCGAATGCGCCAAATTGCAAACAGGCGATCCCAAAGACCCTGCGACCACACTCGCCCCGCTGCACCGCGAAGACTTGCGCGCAAACGTACACGCTCAAGTGCAGGACGCAGTCGCACACGACGCGCAGGTTTTGACGGGTGGATTTATTCCCGAAGGGAAGGGCTGGTTTTACCCTGCTACCGTGTTGGACAAAGTGAATCCCGATTGCCGCGTTTGGAATGAGGAGGTTTTTGGGCCGGTTGCCATGATTTTGCGGGCGAAGGACGAGGAACACGCCGTCGCCCTTGCCAACGATACGCCCTACGGATTGGGAGCCAGTATCTATACCGCCAATACCCGCCGCGCTTGGGCGTTTGCCGAAAAAATCCAAGCAGGCTCGGTCTTTATCAACCGCCACACCAGCAGCGACCTGCGCCTACCCTTTGGCGGCGTCAAGGCATCAGGTTACGGACGGGAATTGTCTGAATTCGGGTTGTATGAATTTGTGAACGTGAAAACGTATTGGCAGAAATAAGGAAGGATTGAAAAAGGTCGTCTGAAAACGCTGGGATTGCCCCATGTTGCGTTTTCAGACGACCTTTTTATCGTGTGCAGAGAGATAGCGGATTGACTTAAAGCCTATTACGCTATCTCCGCGCTTCAAGCATCCACTTTAAAGAACAAGGTTTCTTGTTTTAAAGCATTGCCGTCGGCATCAGTCAAATCGGCATGTGCTGCGGAAAATTTGATAACTGCAAGACTTAGGCTGCCGCTATCGGTCAGCGCGGTATTGATGATTTGTCCGGCTTCTTCGCCTCCGTTCTGTACGGCAACGCCCGCGGCTTCCAATGAATCGCCCTGCAAAACAGCCAGTCCGCGTTTGACTTGTCCGCGATATTGGGCGCGGGCGATGATTTCTTGTCCCGGATAGCAGCCTTTTTTGAAATGTACGCCGCCGATGATGTGTTGGTTGAGCATTTGGGCAACGGCAGTTTCTTTGGTTGCCGTCGAAATCCAAGCGTAGCCGCTGCGGATTTCGTGCAGGTTCCAAGCGTTTTCGGCTGCTGCGTCATGCTCGGGCAGAAGCCCGGCTTTGCCGATTTTCAGACGACCCGAATGGGGCAGGGTAATGGTATATAAGCCTTCGTCTGCTTGGGCAGGAAAGGACAGGGTTGGTTCGGAAGCGGGGGATGGAGTGGCAGCTTCATCCAATTCACCTGCAGCGGCGAAAT
Source organism: Neisseria lactamica (assembly GCA_001067655.1). Classification (GTDB taxonomy): domain Bacteria; phylum Pseudomonadota; class Gammaproteobacteria; order Burkholderiales; family Neisseriaceae; genus Neisseria; species Neisseria lactamica_B. Next base: position 8,576 of record JUNU01000003.1, on the reverse strand, counting down.
CGGGTAGCGGTTCGAAGATGACCTTGGCTCTCAGGACGAACATGCGCAACCGTTTGATAATGGCTTCGGTCAAGTCCTGCGCCATAATCAGCAGAAAATCCTCTCCGCGATTGAGGACGATCATATTTGCCAACACGCGCCCTTTCGGGGTGTTGTAAGTGGCATAGCAGGCGGTATTTTCGTTCAGATGGTTGATGTCGTTGGATAATTGGCCGTGAAGAAAGGAGGCTCTGTCCTCCCCGCTGACTCGGACGACACCAAAAAATGGCAGGCGGGTTTGCATGTGGAATCCTTTGTCGGGTAGCAATGGAATAGTTCGATATTATAAGAACAAACGCTTGATGAAAAAAGCCGTTGAGTATAGGAAAAGCATACAGAGGTCGTCTGAAAAGGTTTCAGACGACCCATTTTGTTCTGATTAAAAGGAAAATCGCGGTATTATGTAGCAGTTGCACAAAGATTTAATTTGTTGTTTCTGCTACATTTTCTTATCTTTTATTTACAAAAGGTAAGAATAGTCAATGACAAAACAAAAATCAACTTTGGAAAATGCTCTTGAAGAAGCGATTGAAGAAATTGAAATCGAAAAGAAAGAAATTGCAGCGCAAATCAAGCAACTCCATAAAGAATTAAAAGATCTTGATCGGAAGATTTCAGACTATCGTGTTGCATTAAATCACGCAAAAGGTCGTGAAGAACCGCCTTTACCTTCAAACCCAGAATTTAGAAATCTTCGTTTCCAAACTTCACCTCAAAAGTTGATTGCTCAGATACTAAAACAAGAGCCATCAAAATGGTTAAGCGTGAAGGAGATTACATATCAGGCGATGAAGTTAGATGGGCAAGAGATTGAAGAAGTTATACCGTATAAACAATCACAAACGATTGCTTGTACATTATATTATTTAAAGTATAAATCGTTAGTGGAAAAATGCTTAATAGATAGCTCACAACATTGGCGATTGATAACACTTGAGCGAGGATAGTAAATAGCGGTATAAATACCGCTATTTTTGTTTCAGTCGCCATTTGACATCAGTCACGCCTCTTTCTAGTCGTTCTACAACACCTTTTGTCGGCCAATGTTTTAACGCACGGAAACCGTATGCTTTGGACGAACGATAGGGTCTTGCCCGTCTTTTATTAAGACTATCTCAGTAAGTTCATTGACCGTGAAATAATGGTCGGGTTGAGCTTTGAGTACCGCTAAGACAATTGGTCTTAATTTTCCACGGAATCTATGTTTGTAGGTTCGATATGAATAAACCTCCGTATCGTATTCATTGGTTAAGGCTTCATCTTCTATCACTTCAAGGGCATCGTTGAGTTTTTGGATTTTTCGTTCAACTAATTCAAGATGTTCTAGCACCTGTGTTCGTTCACGCTGCAAGCGGTCGATTTTAGCCTGAATTTGGCTAAAGTAGATTTTATTTCCCATTACATTATCAGCCTTTCTGCTTGTTGGTGATTACGCTGCCAGTACCTTTGCCAGTCCGTTGTATTGTCGGTAGCAAGACATTGCCCGAGTGTGCTGTTAAATAGGCTTAAATTATCAACACGGCGATTATCTTCCCGATAAGCACATTCGTTGGCGTAGTTATCAAGACACTTATTACTGATTTTATGATGTGTGCCAATAATCATACGTTTAAAACGGCTGAAATAGCTTTCTGCAAGATTATTAGCGACACCTTCATCACTGCGATACTCTTTTTGATGGTTTACGCGACGTAAATCGTAGTGAATCATCAATTCGTCATAAACCGAGTTTTCGTCTGCGTGAATACGACTTCCTGCCTTAATATAGCTTGTCGCCAATTTATTCACGACTTGGCTATTTTCCGATAAAATCGGGAAAGTTAAGGTTTTCTTTACACAGACTAAATACGGATTTTCTACGGTTTCTTCCTCAGTGTACCGACTTCGCATTACCAAAATTGACCGTTTATTAGGATTGGCATTTTCTTTCAGCCGTCTATCCACGCGTTCACTTTTCTTATTTTTAGGACGTGGGGCAGAATGAATGTAAGTGCCGTCGATATGGATTTCACCTGAAAGCGGAAATAACTGTTTTTGAATTTGTAGGTTTTTACGGATTTTATGCGCGAGCGTAAAAGCTGTTTTGTACTGAACATTCAAATCACGCGAGAGTTGGCAAGCAGACAAGCCTTTAGCGGCATTCACAAATAACGCAATCGCATAATGATAAGTCTGAATCGGTAGCTTACGATTAGCAAAAATCGTGCCTGATGTAACACTAAAGGTATGATTGCAATGTTTACACTGCCATTGATGGCGAGCGGGAATGCGGTAAGCAATATGCTGCACACCGCACTTCGGACAAATGACATTTTCTTAACTTTCCAACGAATTTGGCATCGCAATGCCCGCCGCATCGGTATCAGATAGACGAGCTATCTTGAGTGGCGAAAGCGTGCGGGCTTTGCTGCTGAGAAGAAAATTCTGGGTCATACTATTGAGATCACACATTGATTAAACTAAAATATGAAACATTATTCATATTAATTATGCATAAAGTATCACAATCATTCGCTTTTTTCGATAGGAATGTGAAATAATGTGCATATCAGAACGTTTAAAGCAGGTCTTAGATGCTAAAAATATGACTATTACTGAATTTTCTAACGTAACAGGTATTTCGTATCGTTCCGCAATGAATTACTTAAATGAAGGGCGTGATCCGAATGTGGAAGGGTTAGTTAAAATCCACGAAGCATTAGGCATCAGTATTACTTGGTTACTAACAGGAAATGGTGCAATGTTCCAAACTGTTACGCAAGAAAGCAATATGTCTAGTCAAGAAGAAAAACTTATTGCCAACTATCGTTTAATGCCTGAAAACTTAAAAGAAGCCTTTTCGATTTCTTTTAAAGAAGTTATTTTAAAAATAAAAAACTAAGATTAAAGTATTAATTATGAGCTACGATATTCAAAAAGAAGCAGGAAAAGAATTAAATAAATTATATGAATCAGATTTATCAGTACATAATTGGTATAGATTTGTATTATCTTTCCCACCTCATTTAGTTAGAAATTATATTAATGAATTTAAATTATCATCAGACTCCTGTGTGTTAGACCCTTTTTGTGGAACAGGAACTACATTAGTAGAAGCTAAAAAACTTGGGATAAAGTCTATTGGTTTTGAAGCTAACCCTGTTGTCCAAATGTGTGCTTCAGCGAAGGTAGATTGGGATATAATTACTTCTGATATGCTTGCTGAAGCAGAGATAATCTCAACTGCAGCACAATCAAAAATTGATTTTTCGACAGAACAGATAAAATTACCAGAAGATAAAGAAAAATTAATAATTAAAAACTCAATAAGCCCATCTCCTTTACATAAAATATTAATATTAGAAAACATTATAAATAACTTTGATAGCAAATATGAAAAGTTTTATAAGACAGCTTTAGCTAGAGAAATTGTTTTTTCTTATAGTAATTTAAAGTTTGGACCAGAGGTTGGGGTAAAAAAGAAAAAGTTAGATGACGTTGATGTTGTATCTTTATGGTTTAATAGAGTAAAAATCATTATTAATGATATTAATGAGAACTCAGAAAATAAAGACATTTTTTCTAAAGTTATTTTAGGAGATTCAAGAAATGATTTAAATCTGATACCTGATGAATCTATTGATGCAGTTATCACATCTCCTCCTTATCCTAATGAAAAAGATTATTCAAGAACAACAAGGTTAGAGTCTGTATTACTTAATTTTATCTGTGATAAAAGTGATTTGCGAAGAATAAAAAAATCATTGCTAAGATCTAATACTCGTGGGGTTTATAAAGATGATGATGACGTAAAGTGGATCCAAAATAACAAAACGGTAAATGATTTGGCAACAAAAATTGAAAATAGAAGATTAGAATTAGGAAAAACATCAGGATTTGAAAAACTATATTACAGAGTAGTTAAATTATATTTTGGTGGAATGGCAAAACATTTGAATGATTTAAAACCAAAATTAAAAAATGGTGCAAGATTGGCTTATGTTGTTGGAGATCAATTTTCTTATTTTAGAATACCAATAAGAACAGGAGCTATCTTAGCTGAAATTGCTCATGAACTAGGTTATAAAGTAATAAGAATTGATTTATTTAGAACTAGATTGGCTACTGCTACTAAAAAAAACATAAATGAAGAAGTTCTGATTTTGGAGTACGTTAAATGAGTAGATATGCACAAATTATTGAGGGGATATTCTTTGATAAGTATAAGCAAGATGATATAAAAGTTGAATTTCTTAGAGAAGACATCATAGAAAAAGCAAAAGCTTTAAATATCTCACTCCCTAAAAACTTAGGTGATGTTATTTATTCTTTTAAATTTAGGAATGAATTACCTTATTCAATTAAAGCAACTAGCAAAGATAATAAAGAATGGGTTATAAAAAATATAGGAAAATCAATCTATTGCTTTGAATTAGTTGAATATGCAAGAGTAATTCCCGATCAAATGCTACATACAATAACAATCCCTGATGCTACTCCACAAATTGTGAAAGAATTCTCCTTTAATGATGAACAAGCTTTATTGACAAAAGTGAGATATAACCGTTTAATAGACTTATTTTCTGGGGTAGTCTGTTATTCCTTACAAAACCATTTAAGGACATTTATACCGGATGTAGGTCAAATTGAAACAGATGAAATTTATATTGGTATAGATAAAAAAGGAAATAAATATGTGTTTCCAGTTCAAGCAAAAGGTGGAACTGACGAATTAGGTATTGTTCAAATAGAACAAGATTTCCTGTTATGCGAGCATAAATATAAAGGTTTAATTTGTATCCCTATAGCTGTTCAATTTATTGAATCCAATAAGATAGCTATGTTTAGTTTCGTTCGAGAAAGCAAACAAATAAAAAAACTAGAAGAAAAACATTATCTGCTAGTCTGTAAAAATGATCTATAAATATATTTTAGCGAGCTTCGGCTCGCTTTTTTACTAGCCGTACACACATACAGCTATTGATTTCCTACCAAATATTTCTCATAATCAACTTGCTTTGAAGCTGTGAATTTCCCGTAGTAGAAATTCTTGGCTTTTGCCTTAAACGATGTGTATTTAGTAAGCGTGAATCCCCTTGTTTGGCATCGTAAGTATTCGGTGCGTATTCAGTATTCAGAGCATTAAACGCTTTTAGCCGACCTGAAATTCAGGTGGGCGATTTTTTATGTCTAGCGTTTGGCTTTGAGTACCTTGTACACACAAGGAATACTTATGGCGCAGTATTATCTGCTTTCAAGAAAATCTAAAAATTTAAATCTCAAGCAAATCTTCCGCTTAAGCGAAGACGAAGCCTTCCAACTTTTAAAAGCCAACCGTTGGGGAAATCCTAACGATGTTACGGACGTAGTATGTCCACATTGCCGAATCCTTTAATGCTCGTTTCCACGATTTACATCGTGGCACACATCATAAAACCGATAATAAATATGCCTTGCACTATGCCAATCAAGCTGCATTCTTTTCAGATAATCGCCAAGAATCTAACGGGAAACTTTTTGAAGATGTCCTCAAACGTTGCTTATGGGTATTGCCGCTTAAAGAATGGGGCGGAAACCACCGACAAGGAGAGTTAATCGGAATGAAAGCCTTTGCCCCCGAAGAAATTTCACAAAACTACTTCAAGCGATTAGAAGAACAAATGAAATATGATGAAATGCTGTTAGCTGCGTAGCTTTCAAAATATTTAGAGACATTTCATCAGATTTAAATAGAAAAGGATAACTAGCTTACCGAAATGATGGTCGAGCGGATTCGTTACGCCTAAACAACAGAAAATAGAGAATTTACGTGAAAAATTGTGTAGAATTTCAGGAAAAATAAATGGCTTTTACAAGATCATCTCGGAAAGGCATTTAATTTATAATGCGACGTTAGTCAATTTTCGGACTTTGTGCAACTGCTACATAATACCGGAAAATCGGCTAAAATAACGGCGCTTTTGCTTTAGGATAGAGAGTGATTTCAAGATGATTCAGTTATACGGCATTCCCAATTGCGATACGGTGAAAAAAGCCCGTAAATGGTTGGCAGAACATGGTGTTGATTTTCAATTTGTGGATTTTAAAAAGAGCCCGCCGCAAGTTGACACGATAACCAAATGGTTGGAGCAGATACCGCTGGAAGTTTTATTGAACAAACGCGGTACGACGTGGCGCAAGCTGGATGGGCAAGCCCAAGCCGCTGCGGCTACTGCCGATGGCGCGGTTCGATTGATGGCGGAACAGCCCAGCCTCATCAAGCGGCCGGTTTTGGAAAAAGAAGGGCAGTTTTTCGTCGGCTTTTCCGAAGAAAACTACCAAGAAATTTTTTCAAAATAACACGATACGGCGGAATGGGGTCGTCTGAAAAATAAGTCGGGCCATCGTTCTGCCAAGAGTGCATAACAAGGCAAAACGCGCTACAATGCGCGTTTGCTATTTTAACCATTACGTCTTCAGATAATATGTTCCATACCGTTGAAAAATATAAAACTCCGGCCCAGATTTTGTTGGGTCTGATTGCGCTGACCTTCGTCGGCTTCGGTGTCAGCACGGTTGCTGCGCCCGGCTCTGATTTTATCGTCAAAATAGGGGATGAAAAAATCAGTGAGTATTCTTTGAATAATGAGTTGCAAGGTGAGCAGCTTCAGGGCCAAAGCCCGTCGCGGGGAGCCGTATTCCAATCTTTGGTTCAACGCGCCTATCTGAAGGAAGGTGCCAAGCTGATGGGTGTGGAAGTTTCCCAAGAGCAGCTTAAACAACTGATTGTGGACGATCCTACCTTTCACGATCAAAACGGTAAATTCAGCCAACAAATCTTTTCAAACTTCCTGAGCCAGCGCCATATGACGGAAGATCAGTTTGTTGCCGATATCCGCGAGCGTTATGCGTTGCAAAGTTTGATCAATTTGGTGCAAAACGGTGCGATTGTCAGCGATGCGCAAGCGGAGCAACTGGTTAAGCTGACTCAGGCAACCCGCGATATCCGTTCGGTAACATTCAATCCTGAAGCCTTTGTTTCTCAAGTAAAAGTCGATGATGCCGCATTGAAGGCATATTATGAGGCGCACAAAAAAGATTATCTGATTCCGCAAGGCGTGAAATTAGAATACATTGCACTGAGTGCAAAAGACTTGGCGGATAAGCAGACTGTCAGCGAAGACGAAGTGAAAAAAGCATTTGATGAACAGGCGCCCCGTCTTTCGCCCCGCCGTGAAATTGCCCATATCTTCTTCCCGGTTCCTCAAGATGCCGATGAAACGGTACGCGCGGCAATCAAAGCCGAAGCAGACAAAGTTGCGGCAGAGCTGAAAGCCAAGCCGGCTGATTTTGCTGTGCTGGCGCAAAAATATTCAAAAGACACTACATCTGCTTCCAAAGGCGGCAACTTAGGCTATCTTTCAAAAGACGGCGGCTTGGGTACGGATTTGGAAAACGTGGCGTTCTCGCTGCCTAAAGGCGGAATCAGCGATGTGGTTCAAACGCCGGTCGGCTACGATATCGTCCAAGTTTTGAATATCGAAGACAAAGTCTCTTTCGAACATGAAAAAGCCCGTATCGAAGCCGATTTGAAATTGAAAAAAGCCGCTTCCGAATTCAATTCGGCCAAAGAAAAGCTTTCTGAAGAGGCATTTAATACGCCGACTTCTCTGGCGGATGTCGCCAAAAAAACAGATCTGAAACTGGAAAGTTTGGATCAAGATTGGTTGACTCAAGCCAACGGTAAAGCAGCAGGTTTGCCCGATGCATTGATTAATGCGGCGTTCAGTGAAGATGTGTTGAAGAAAAAACACAATTCCGATTTGATTTCTATGGACAAAGATACGGTTTGGGTTATTCGTGTCAAAGAAGTCAGGGAAGAAAAAACCGCGCCTTTCGCTGACGTTCAAGAAGAAGTGCGTTTGGCTTATCTGCGTAGCGAGGCTGCAAAACTGGCGGACAAAAAAGCCAAAGAAGCCATCGAAGCTTTGAAGGCAGGCAAGGCAGTTGATTTGAAATGGTCGGAAGTATCGAAATTAAGCGCGCAAGATGCACGCCGAAGCATGGCGCCTGAAGCGTACAATGAATTGATTAAAGCCCGTCCGCAAAATGGCAAGCCCGCATACGCCATGTTGCAGGAAGGTATGCCCGCTCCTGTGATTATTGAAGTGCAGAACATTACAGCGCCGGAAAATGTCGCTTCCCAAATTCCTGCTGCCAAACAAATGCTGGCGCAACAGCAATCTGCCAACATTTTTGATGAATTGCTGCGTTATTTCAGCAAGGAAATCAAACGCGAGCAAGGTGCGCAAAAAGTCGATAATTCAGCAGAATAAGCAGTTGATGAACGAGCAGGCGGCAACGATAGCGTACATGATTGCCCGCTTGGCTTAAACAGAATAAAACGGTCGGAGAAAATCCGACCGTTTTCATTATATAATCAGCCTTTCTTGCCCTATCAATATATAGTGATTTCACTACTATAGTGGATTAACTTTAAACCAGGACGGCGTTCCCTCGCCTTGCCGTACTATCTGTACTGTCTGCGGCTTCGTTGCCTTGTCCTGATTTAAATTTAA
>JUNU01000150.1 GCA_001067655.1 Neisseria lactamica | reverse complement strand
TTTGAGCTAAGGCGAGGCAACGCCGTACTGGTTTAAATTTAATCCACTATAAAACGCGTTTCCAACATCCGCAAACCAGCCGCCCTCACCAAACACGCACGCCGCACCAAACATCAAAAATATCGTCCCCCTTCAAAAATCCGATTTCCATCCGGTTCGGTCATAGAGCTTCAATCCATACCATCCGTCAAAATTATGATTAATATTCTTTTTATAAATTATATTTTGCAAATCATTATCAATTAATATTAGAATACGCACTCTCAAATTAACGTAACCCGTCAAAACCCATCGAGAGGAAGAATATGAAATCCCCCCATTCCCCCGCCTTCCGTTTCAGCATCATGGTGCTGGCACTGTCTTCAGGCTTTGCCCACGCTGAAAATATCAAGCCCGAAGCGACAGCCGAATTGAAAGAAGTCGTCGTTACCGGTACTGCCGTACCGACCCGCGTTACCCGCAACCAGCTTGACCGCGAAACTTCGACCGATTTGAAACAAGTCATGAAAGACCAAATCGGCATGGATGTCGGCGGCGGCAACGGCGTGGCGCAGTTTTACAGCATCCGCGGCGTCGGCGAAGACAAGATTAATTTGGAAGTAGACGGCACCAGCCAATCCACCAAAATTTTCCACCACCAAAGCCGATTCCAGCTTGACCCTGCTTTAGTGAAAAGCATCAACGTCGAAAAAGGCACAGGTGCGGCGAGTGCGGGTTTGGGCGCGGTCGGCGGTACCATCCGCGTAACGACGGTTGATGCGAAAGACCTGCTGACCGACGGCAAACCTTTCGGTTTCAAACTCGGCGCGGGCTTGAGCAGCAATAAAGGCTCAACCGGCAACGCAGCGGTTTACGGCTATCAAAACGGCTTCGATGCCCTGTTTGCAGGCAACTTCCTCAACAACCGCGACTACAAAGACGGCAACGGCAATGTCAACCACGGCAGTCGTCTGAAACAGCACAGCTACCTCGCCAAACTCGGCTACGACTTCAACGACGACCACGGCATCCGCCTGACCTACCGTCAGGAATACCAAAAAGGCAACCGCACCGACAAAGCCGAGTTCCAAAACGTTGACAGCTACGTCGGCGTGGACGGTACTTACCAAAAAGAGCAATCCTACAATCTGGAATACCGCGGCCGCAACGTTGGCTTCCTCGACAAAATCGACGCCAACGTCTTCCAAATCAACACCGACGACACCAAGCCGCCTAAAGGCGCGCCTTCCCCGAAAGCCCATGCCTCCGGCACGGCTCAAGGCGGCGTTCCCATCGGCCAGCTTGAGTTAAGCAAAATCAAAGCGACCGGCGCCAACCTGAACCTCGCCAGCTCCTTCGGCGACGGACACATGGTGAAATACGGCGTCAACTACCGCCACGAAACCTCCGAGCCGTCCGACAAAGGCGCATGGTTGAAGATTCTCGGCCTGTATGACCGCGACAAAGAGAAGAAAGCCGAACACGGCGTGTACGCGGAAGGCATTTGGAACCTGCACCCCGTTACCCTGACCACCGGCCTGCGTTACGACCATTTCAAATACAACGCCGCCAGCAAACAAAGCGCGTCGCACGGCCAGCTCAACCCCAGCATCGGCGCGATTTGGGACATCAACGACAACTTCTCCCTCTTGGCAAACCTCAATCAGGCAAGCCGTGCACCCCGCCTGAACGAAGCCCTGTTGGCTAACGAACGCGCAGGCGCCGCCGCCGATTTGGACAGCAACCTCAAAGCCGAAACCGCCCGTCGCGCCGAACTGGGCTTCAAATGGCGCAACGACAACTTCAACGTCAGCGGCAGCGTGTTCCACCAACGCATCAAAGACCTCATCGTCTATCGTTGGGCAAAAATCAACAACAACACCGCCTCCATCACCGAACGCGGCAAGATTTACAACGGCGGCACGCTCAAAACCTACGGCTACGAACTTGACGCATCCTACCGCTGGGGCGGCCTGACCGCGCGCGCCGGCGTGTCCTACGTCAAACCCCGTCTGAACGGCGAAATGTACTACGGCGAAAGCCCGATTCAAGCGGAAGACCACGAAAGCTCGTTCACCTTCTGGAACACCGGCCGCCAATGGCTGACCGGTCTGTCTTATCAGTTTGAAAACCCCAAACTCGAAATCGGCTGGCGCGGCCGCTACGCCCAAAGCGTGAAATACACCGATGTCGCCCGCGGACAAGGCACGATACACGGCAAGAAATCAGGCTACGGCGTACACGACATCTACGCCAACTGGCAGCCGCTGAAAAAAGACAATCTGAACGTCAACTTCGCCGTCAACAACATCGGCAACAAGCAATACCGTTCGCACAGCCAACGCTTCCCCGACGGCAACGGACGCGTGCCCTTCTACGAGCGCGGCCGCGAGTTTGCCTTGGGCGTGAATTACCGCTTCTGATAGACACGTTGACAAAAGGTCGTCTGAAACCTGATTTTGGGTTTCAGACGACCTTTTCGTTATAGCAAACCTGCAATGAACTGCGAACTTAGCCCGAAATCCGTTAAAATACCGCATTCTTATTTTCAGACGACCTCAAACCATGTTGGTACTCGGAATCGAATCATCCTGCGATGAAACGGGCGTTGCGCTTTACGACACCGAACGCGGCCTGTTGGCGCACCATCTTCACACCCAAATGGCGATGCACGCCGAATACGGCGGCGTTGTCCCCGAACTTGCCAGCCGCGACCACATCCGCCGCGTCGTGCCGCTGACGCAGGGCTGTTTGCGGGAAGCGGGCGTTTCCTATGACGACATCGATGCCGTCGCCTACACCCAAGGGCCTGGCTTGGGCGGCGCGCTTCTGGCGGGTTCTGGCTACGCCAACGCCTTGGCGTTTGCCTTGAACAAACCCGTCATTCCTATCCACCATCTCGAAGGCCATTTGCTCTCCCCGCTTTTGGCGGACGACAAACCAGAATTTCCGTTCGTCGCCCTGCTGGTTTCGGGCGGGCATACGCAGTTTATGGCGGTGCGCGGCATCGGCGACTACACGCTGATGGGCGAAAGCGTCGATGACGCGGCGGGCGAAGCGTTCGACAAAACCGCCAAACTCTTAGGGCTGCCCTACCCCGGCGGCGCGAAGCTGTCCGAACTCGCAAAGCTGGGCAAACCCGATGCCTTCTCGTTCCCGCGCCCCATGCTCCATTCGCACGATTTGCAGATGAGCTTCTCCGGTTTGAAAACCGCCGTGCTGACCGCCGTCGAAAAAGTCCGCGCCGAAAACGATGGCGAAATTCCCGAGCAAACGCGCAACGACATCTGCCGCGCGTTTCAAGACGCGGTGATTGACGTCCTCGCCGCCAAAGCCAAAAAAGCCTTGTTGGATACCGGCTTCAGAACTTTGGTCGTCGCGGGCGGCGTCGGTGCAAACTGGAAGCTGCGCGACGAATTTTCCCGCTTGAGCGTCAAAAAGCCGTCTGAAAAAGGCAAACCCAAGCCTAAGGAAGAAAAAATCAAAGTCTGCTTCCCGCCCATGGAATACTGCACCGACAACGGCGCGATGATTGCCTTCGCCGGTGCGATGAGGTTGCAGGAGCGGCAGCCCGTAGGCGCGTTCAACGTCAAACCGCGCTGGCCGCTGTCGGATATTGTGAAATAGTGTGTAACAAAGACAAAAGGTCGTCTGAAAACGGTTTTCGGACGACCTTTTTGCATGGCTTTAAGTAGAACGATCAACAGCAGATTCAACCGTTCCAGTAATACCGGACAATGTGGAAGAACACTGGAGCGGCGAAGCAGATGGAATCCACGCGGTCGAGCATACCGCCGTGGCCGCGTATCATGTTGCCCCAGTCTTTAACGCCGTAGTCGCGTTTGATGGCGGACATCACCAGCCCGCCGAAGAAACCCATCAGGCAGATGACAAAACCGATAGCGGCGGCTTGGCCGTGGCTAAACGGCGTCATCGGCGACAGCAGCGCGGCAAGTACGGTAGCGGACAAAATGCCGCCGACCGTGCCGGATATGGTTTTAGACGGAGAAAGCGACGGCATGATTTTGGCACCGCCGACCAGTTTGCCCCAAACGTATTGCAACACGTCCGAAGCCTGCACCACGAAAATCAGGAACATCAGCAACAGGATATTGCCGCTGCTGTCGAAATCGTCCAAGTTCAGGAACATCAGGGCGGGAACGTGTGAAAGGCAGAAGATGCAGATCATAGACATCCACTGCGTTTTGGCGGCGCGTTCGAGGAAATGGGCGGTTTGACCGCTCAGGCTGGCGATAATCGGCAACACCAGAAACCCGTACACGGGAATGAAAATGCTGAACATGCCGTACCAGCCGTCATAGACGAAATAATATTGCACCGGCAGCAACAGGTAGAAACACACCACCATGCTGTAATAATCGCTGCGGCGGCGATAGACGAGGGTCATAAATTCGCGCAAGGCGGCAAACGAAATCAGGAAAAACAGCGCCACTGTCCCCGTTTTGCCGAACCAAAATGCGACCAGCAGTACCAGTGTCATCAACCACCAAGCGTAGATGCGGGCGTTGAGGTTGGAGATGGTGGCATTGTCTGCGCCGTTTTTGCGTTTCAGCCATTGCCCGATGACGCTGGCAAAAATCAATATGGCAAATACGCCGGTAAAGATATAGCCTGCCTGCGGGGTCAGATGTGCGGCGGTTTGTTCAGTAATGATTTGGCTGGACGTGTTAACAAAGCTCACGATGCAGCTCCTTTGTTTTGTTGAGACTCGTTGCACTCGTTTTCAGACGACCTCAACGCCAGCAAGGCTTCGCGGGTGCGTATCAGGAAGGTATCTTTGTCTTCATCTTCGCGCAGGGTCAGCGGTTCGCCGATGTGGACTTCGCACAACAGCGGCACGGGCAGCACTTTGCCTTTGGGCAGGACGCGGTTGATGTTGTCTATCCATATCGGCACAAACTCGGTATCCGGTTTGCTCTTCGCCAGATGATAAATGCCTGATTTGAAAGGGAGCAGGATTTCGTTTTCGTCCGTATTGCGTGTACCTTCGGGGAAGATAATCAGCGAATCGCCCGCTTGGAGCGCGTGATTCATCTGCTCGGTAATCGACTGCGGGTTGTCGCTGTGGCGCGGAATCAAGAGTGCGTTGAAGACATTTTGGATGATGAAGCGTTTGAGTTTGTTGGTCAGCCAGTAATCCGAACCGGCAACGGGACGCGTCGAAAGCCGCCAGCGGCGCGGCAGGGAAATCCACACCAGCAAAAAATCGCCGTGGCTGCCGTGATTGGCGTAATACACTTTTTGCTGCGGATTGAACGCCAGTTCGCGCGGGCTTTTGGGGCGGACGCCGGTGAGGAAGGATACCGACAGGCACAATGCTTGGTCGGTCAGCCATGCAAGTTGTTTTTTAAGAAAATTTTTCATGACATCAGAGGATTTGGATAAGGAAAACTGCCGATTGTGCCGCAGTCAGGTAAAGGCTTTTGCGCCACAAGGCAATCGCGCCCGCCACACGCTGCGGCATGGAGGGGTCGTCTGAAACACGGCGCAAGCCGGGTTGCCGCAGGGTTTGGTCGAAGGCTTCGGGCGTATAGCTGCCATCAGCAAAATCTTGGAACACGCGGCGGTCGAATTCGATGCGGATGTGGTAGTACAACAGCGCCGCCGCCAAGACAAGCTGCACCGCCGACCACGCGCCGCCGCGTTGCGCGGACAAAACGAATAGCAAGGCATTGAACACAGCGGTATAGCGGGCGGTGGCAAGCAGGCGGGCGGTAATCAGGCTGTCAGTGGAATTGTCCATTCACATTCCTTTTGGGTATGGAAACCGTCATTCGGGGCATATCATGTCCAAGGGTCGTCTGAATTTGTTATCGGGATGGCACGGGCTTACCTAAAAACAAATTCTTTTCTGCAATCAAAATATAAATGGCTACTGCCGACAAAATGGCCGTCTGAATAACCTTGCTGACAGGGTGGGTGGCGAAAATCTCGTTACCCAGATTGGCGCACAGGTGGAATATCGTCGCCACGGCGATGCTGCGCCCGCTTTTGGCGTACAACCAGTTCATCAATAGGACGAAGACAAACATGCTGACCACGAAATTAACCGTGTAGAGTGCGCCTTCGGAAACGATTTGGCTGTGATAATAGCCTTTGACGAAGGCAAGCGGCATGTGCCAAAACGCCCAATACACGGTAAATAGCAAGGATGCGACAAACAGGCTTCTGCGTGCCGTGAGCGCGTCGGTGCCATAGCTGTGCCACGCCAACTCTTCGGCAACAGGCGCAATGAGGAGCATGAACCATGGCGACAGCAAGGCGGACGTAAATGACGGATGTCCCGAAATGTGAAACTGCGCCCAACTGTGTCCGAAAGCGATGGAAATGAGTTGCGCCAGCACCAAGGTAACCGGACCGAGCAGTGCGGCAGCGAGCAGGTATCGCTTGGGAAAACCTGTCAGGCGGAACAAGCGGTGTTTCGCGTCCGTCCATAATTTGGGCTGTTTGTACAACAGAAACGCTGCCACGAGCATGGGGGCGAACAGTCCGGCCAGTCCTAACGTGGCCTGTGCCCACTGGTACTCAACAGCATCAGGGCGGTGGCTGATGTAGGCGGCAGCAAACCATAACGTCCACGGAATCAGCAGGGATAAAGTGTAAAACGTAACGGGGCGGTAGCTTTCAGTCATAAGTTTCCCTCCTTACTTTGGGTGCGGTACATATGAGTCGTCGTATCGTGAATTTACTTTAAACTAGGACTGCATTGCCTTGCACAAGCTCAAAGAGAATGATTTGCTCAGCTTGGGCTTTTCATCTACTTATCTTAGCTATCTCGATTAGCGTCGCGGAAACTCGCTTCGTTCATTTTCAGACTGCCTGCCGCCGCTTCTACTGCTTTTGCCGTTTTCGGTGGCAACACCATCTGCGGGCGAGCCTGTTTCAGTTCTGCCGTTGCCTGTGCCAAATCCCGACAGCCACCGTAAACCAGCAGCCAAGTAAGCACCACCGCCGCGCTGCGTCCGTAGCCCAGCGCGCAACAGGTCAGAACCTTGCCGTGTTGCCGGCGCAATGCTTCCAGCAACGAAGCCGCCTGCATCAAATCGTTTTCAGACGGCGCAACCATGTCCAATAACGGCAGAACGCGGTATGCGCCGCGATAACGGGGGCGGGGATATTCGGCGCATACGTCCAATACGGCTGGGAGGTCGTCTGAAATTGCTGATACGCAGCCAATCAACACATCATCACGAACCCGCGCCGTCTTCGCCTTGCCGCGCAGCCAATAAGCCATGTTCAGTCGAACGCCCGCCAGATAAGGTAGCAGCAAAACCGTTGCCGCCGCCGACAATCTGCCGTCTGCCTGTTTTTGGAATACCGCCGCGTTGCCGGTCAGATAGGCGAAAGCGGCCACCAATAAAGATACGCTGACCCACAACATCCACAACCACGCACCGCTGAAAAAGGACGGCAGTGCCGACAATACCGCGCCCGCCAGATACAGCATGGCGATTTTGATTTCGCGGGAACGTGTTGCGGGGGGAGTTTTGGCTTCGCGGAAACTTGCTTCGCTCGTTCTAGTGAAACTCACTGTGTTCGTTTTAGCTTCGCAGAAACTCGCTTCGCTCGTTTTCAGACGGCCTTGAGTACCAAAAGGTCGTCTGAAAGGCGATACGCCGTGTTGCGGTATTGCCCACAACACCAGCCAACCCAGCAGCGCGCCGGTCGGTACGTCGATAAAATGGTGTTGGTAAGTTGTCAGCACCGACAAAGCAATCAGGCTTTGCCACAGCAAAATCGGCAAGCGGATTTTGGGAAACCGCGTCCAATAAAACGCACCGACAATGATAGACAGCGCGATATGCAGCGACGGAGATTGGTTGTACGGCAAATCAAATGCGACCAATGAATCAAACATCACGCCCCACAGCCCGTCGGTAGGCGGCTTCGGCCAGCCGAAATGCAACGGGAACAACATAAAGCAAGTAGTGGCGACAATTTGCGCCGATACCAACCTTGCAACATAGCGGTTTTGTTCACGCGTATCTTGACAAAGGAAAAACGCCGCCGCATACATCAGGTTCAACGACCAATAAGGTAAAATTGTCCATTCCCAAAACGGAATGTTACGTTCCCACGCAAAAGCGATTTCCGGCACATAAGCCAGCGATGCCGCGTAATAGTTGGACAAAGTGTAGCTGGCATAAAAAAGTATGCCGACCAAAGCGAGTTTGAGTAGAGAAGTTTTCAGCGTAGGTTTCATATTTTATTTAGTGCATTCCACTTCATCGCCATAATGGTCGGAATTCAGGCAGGATAAAACGTTTTCTCTCGGATGGTAGCGGAATTCCTGCCACGGCCCCTCAGACGAAACGGCGCGCCAGTGATGTTGTGAAGACTGGTATTGCTTCAATGTCCCGTTTGCGCCTTTAACACAAAAATTCTGCGCCCTACCCGCTGCCAACATACCGTGCCGTTTATCGGTTGGTGTTGTAAATAAGGGAATAAGCTTAGATACATCGGCATTTCGGGCAAACTTCATTTTGACATAGCCGTATCCTTCATTAGTTTCAATAACTAAGGCTGACAACGGCTGTCCAAAAGCAACAGAATTCTTCAATTCGATGGTCAATACTTCACCATCTGACGCTGTCTGCCTGCTGTGGCTGCGGGCAACGGAGGCGCGGTATTGGGCAGGCAGTCTGCCGATATCGGACTTCCCATAAGGCAAGGCATCAAAATCAACAGCGCAGCCTTTCTTCATAGATTCCAACAACGGCGTCCAGTCAGCCGCATCGGCATAACAGACGGATGAAAATGCGGAAAGAATTAGTAATGTAAGTAATTTTTTCATTATGAAACTTCACCTTATTAAAATTTGTACAAGCGTAATAACTTTTCCCGAAAATTTCTTTGTATAGCTTTGCATATCGACATGTTGCATGTTTTTTCGGAACGGATAAAATATGTTCAGCTTTCAAAGCAAAGCAAGGATGGCGCCGGATCGTCCACGCCACACATCACTCTTTTTTACTTTATGGAGTAATACCAGATGAAATTCTTATCTGCCGCTATCGTAGCTGTTCTGACCGCCGGTGTTTCCATGACTGCCGCTGCCGCTCCTGCAGGCTACGTTACTTACAAATGCGACAACGGTAAAAAGCTGAATGTCGTTTATGAATTTGACCGTCGCGGCAATGCAGTAGGCGCTTCTGCAAATGCAGCCGGCAAACAAATCAGCCTGCGCACCGACAAACGTCGCTCTGACAGCACTGGCACTACCTTCACCAACAAACGCGGCTTCTCTATGTCTGCCGGTTAC
Source organism: Neisseria lactamica (assembly GCA_001067655.1). Lineage (GTDB taxonomy): Bacteria > Pseudomonadota > Gammaproteobacteria > Burkholderiales > Neisseriaceae > Neisseria > Neisseria lactamica_B. Next base: position 7,122 of record JUNU01000150.1, on the reverse strand, counting down.
ATCGACCGCAACACCCACACCACTTCCGAAGTCGTGGGCGTCAGCGATGCACAAAACCGCTTCATCGTGAAAAACTGCGAACCTGTTAACATCGACCGTTAATTTTAAACGAACGATTTAAGCTTTTTTGAGGTCGTCTGAAAACCAAAACAAGGTTTCAGACGACCTTTCGTTTTGTCTGTTGCCGGTCAAAAATCAAAAATTGTTGCACATCTGCAACCGCCATTTCACACACGCAGCAATCTAAAACTTGTCCCCTACGCGCGAAACGGCGGTCTTTTGTAAACTCCTCTTTTTATTTCTTCACAGCCAGACTTACGGTAAAGATGCCGTCTTCGTCTATCCACTGATGGATTTTTTCAAAACCGGCTTTTTCTACAAGTTGATCCATTTCCTGCTGGCTGCGGCGGCGCATTACCCAGTTCGGGCTGCCTGCTTTGTGGCTGGTCAGTGCGCGCGCAATCATTTCGAGCTGCGGATGCCACGGCTGTCCGGTGTAAATCAGGTAGCCGCCCGTTTCAATCGCATCGCCGAAGCCGTAGAGCGAGTTCAAAATCAAATCGTTGTCGGCAAACAATTCGTGCAGTCCGGAAACGATGCCCAGCGTAGGACGAGGCTGCAAATCCTGATAGTTGGCGCGGCCGTAGGCATTGACTTCGTCGAAGGTAACCGTGTCTTGCAGACCGCGTTCAGCAATCAGTTTGCGGCCGGCTTCGACGTTAATCGGGCTGTAATCGCGCAAACGCACGGAATCGGGCAGCGTGTCGGCCGTCAGCGCGTCGAGCACATAGCGGCCGTGTCCCGAGGCAATATCGAGAACGTGTACCGGTTTGCCCGCTTCACGCAGCTTGGCAGAGGCCGTCTGAATCGCTTTGCCGATATTGATTTTGCGTTGGCGGATACCGCGCCAGCCGATGGCGTTGAGATAGTGTTTGTCCACCGCCACACCAAAGGCGTTGCTGCCCTGCGGCTGGTTGCGGTACACATAATCCAGCGTGCTGCCGGAGTCGTAGCCGGTTTCCTTGCCGATTTTCAAACCTTCGCTCCAGCGCGCGCCGAGGTCGAGGGAAGCTCGGTAAACCGCCCAAAATGCGCCGCGCGGCGAACAAATAGACAAAGGCGTTGCCAATTCGTCGGCTTCGCGACGGCTTTCGCCGTGCAGGTGGGCTTGGGTCAAATCGACTTGATATAAAGGCTGATTGAAACGTTCACGGATAAAGCGGCGCATTTCGACGAAGGCGATTTCGCGGTTTTGCTCGCCTAAGGTATCGTGATAGAAACCATCCAGAACATGACGTTCTTTGATGCGGCTGCCCAAGCGGTTGTAGAAATCGTGTTGCGGTTTGTGATGAACCACCCAGTCGCTGCCGGAAATCAAAAGCTGCAAGGGCGTGGTAATTGCCTGCGCATCGGCGACGACACGCTCGGCAGCTTCATACAAACCGAGCAGGATGCGCACGGAAATGGCGCGGGTAATCAGCGAATCGTTGTCGTAGCTGGTTTGGCGTTCTTGGTTGTGGGTCAGGTAATGGGCTTTGACGTAACTGTTGACAAAGAAATTGCCGCGCCATTTCTGCATGATTTTCAAGCCGGTGCGGGCGAAGGGAACGTAGAGTTTGACTTTGAATGCGGGCGATGCCAATACGGCGCAGCGGATTTTCGGCGCGTAGTCGTGCAGCCAAGTAGAAACCAATACCGCGCCGACGCTTTGCGCGATCACGCAGATGTTTTCGGGCTTGATGCCGTATTCGCTTTGGATGTGGCGGATAAAGTCGTCCACATCGGCAACGGAGGTACCGATACTGGGGCTGTCGCCGCGTTCGCCGGGGCTGTGGCCATGACCGCGCGCGTCCCATGCGAAATAGGCAAAATCGTCGAAACCAAGTTCGTCGGCAACAAACATCATCCGGCCGGAATGCTCGTGGCCGCGGTGGAATAGTACGATGGCTTTATCGGAAGAGCCGTCGGCGGCGGGGCGATAGCGGTAGAAAAGTGACGTGCCGTCTTGTGTGGAAAAATATTTTTGCTGTTCGGGCATAAAAACTCCTGATAGTCATATTTTCGAACGGTATCATGACATATTAAATTTATGCAATCGTTATCTGATAAACGGACAAATGAGATGACGGAAAGAAACAACAAAAGGTCGTCTGAAATGTTTCAGACGACCTTTACTACGTTTAACGAAGTGCTAAATGACTGCTAATTTTGCCGTGTTTAAATACACCCATCAAAACCCCAATGACACATTTCGAAAGGAAGTCGAACATGAAAAAATTATTATTGACCGCCATCGTCGCCTTATCCGCTGCTGTCGCAGGTGCCAACGATTACATCGAACACCAAATTTACAGCGACAGAAATTTTGAACAAAACCGTACTAAAGCCATCAGAATGCTTGAGCAACGCGGCTATCGCGTTCACGACATCGACGCCGACGACTATCGCGGCAGACCTGTACTGGACGTAGAAGCCTACAAAGGCGGACGCGAATACGACATCAAATTGTCTTACCCCGACTTGAGAATCATCAAAGAGCGTATCGACTACTGATAAACGATGCGTTACAACTGCCGCAAACTGCCCGTTTGGCGGCAGTTTTTGTTGAAGGGGAACTTGGATTGCCGACTTCATCATTACAAACATGATTATCCCAAGAAGTGTAATGTTTTTATCGATAATGTATGACGTTGTGTAAATTCCCCGAATCAGAGGAACTAAAAAACGCTTTTCCCTTTCCATTTAAATTGATTTACTCAAACGGAGGATAAACATGGATTTCCACGATAAAAATAAAAAAGGGCAAGAACCGCAAAATACGGTTTCTAACTGGGAGAAACCTTTCGAACGCCCCGACCCCGATGCGCCGCAGCCTGTTTCCGAAGTTTGGGAAGACTCAGAAGAAGCGTTTGATAAAGCTAAAGAAACCTTAAAAACTGAAGAAGCTGTAAACATTGAAGAAGCCGTGAAAGCTGAAGAAACTTTAAAAGTTGAAGAAGCTTCGGAGTCTGAAACGGCAGACCATCAACAAAACAGCAATGCCGAAGAGGCCGTGACGGATAACATCATCTTTGAAGGCGTTGAGACGTCGTCTGAAAAGCCCAAAAAGAAAAAGAAAGACAAAAAAGACAAGGCGAAGAAGAAAAAACAAGCCGCTGATGTGCAGCCTTCCGATCTTTTGGGTACGAACAAAGGCGTGGAAACCATGTTCCGCAATGCCGTTCGCTCAGAGATGGAGTTGCTCGCGCTAGCGGCAACCAAGGCGAATATTATGATTTCGCTGAATGGTTTCATCGTGTCTGCATTGATGATTTCGGGAGCGTTTATTTTTTCATCATCGCCCGAATTTCTGATTCCGGCGAGTACCTTTATGATTACCGCCGCCGCGTCCATCGTGTTCGCGCTTCTGTCCGCTTCGCCCGAACGTATCGGCAAAATGCAGGCGGCGCGTACTTGGGTTAAGGATTTTTTCCGCGGGCGCGCCAAACTGCGTGATTTGAGAACCCGCCTCAGCAGCACCCAAACACGCTTTTTCAGCGGCAGCCAGCCCAATATCCTGATTTACGAAGACCGTGTGAAGGTGCAAAAAGAGCAATATTGGGAAATGATGCAGGAGATTATGGGCGACCGCAAACAAGTCTATCAAAAGATGAGCGATCATCTTTACTGGCTGGGCTTGCTGGCGGATAAACAGTTCAAATACATCAACTTGTCTTATGCCGTATTCCGTTGGGGGCTTTTGGCTTCGCTGGCGGCGTTTATCGGCGTGAAGACGCTGCCTTCGCTGCTGACCCAACCTGCCAACAATGCGGCAGAGCTGCGCTCTTTGGGTATTAATATGTTCAACGGCGTGTACGAGCCTTCCGCCGTACAACAGCTTCCCGACGGCAAACTGTTGATTGCCGAAGACGAACCGAACCACGCGTTCAGCATCGTCAGCATCGACCCGTCAGGCAGATTTATCGAAGACGAAGCCTTGGATACGCGCGTGATTACCGGCTTCAAACGCCGCCTGAGCGACTTGGAAGCATTGGCACGCGACGATGAAGGCTTTATCTACGCGCTCACTTCGCATTCGCGCACCCGCAAAGGTAACCGCTCGCCCGACCGCGAACACCTGATGCGCTTTAAAATCCAAGACGGCAATGTGTTGGGGCTGACCAGCTACGACAATCTGACGCAGGTTTTGGAAACTGATAAGAAACTGCACGACCTTATCAGCGAACGCACCAAAGCTGAAGTTGCCTTTGAAGAAATCAATATCGAAGGTATGGCGTTCGACCCTGTGAAGAAACGCCTCGTCTTGGGCTTCCGCGATCCTGAGTTCAACAATATGGCTTTGGTGGCATTCATCAGCAATCCGAAAGACGTGTTCGAGCGCAACGCCAAGCCTGAGTTTGACGAAGTCGCCATCCTCGACATCGACGGCGGCGGTATCCGTTCCATCAACTACGACCCCGTGTTGAAAAACTACGTTATCGCCAACGAAGTGAAGGACGAAAACGGTCAGAAATTCTCGCAACTGTGGACTTGGAGCGGTAACCCGACCGACGAGCCGCAAAAAATCTCGCTGCCTAACCTGCAACACATCACCAACGTCGAAGCCGTCGATTCGATTACGGTCAACGGCAAGCCGCAGATGATTCTGATGGGCGACGAAGGCAACGCCTCGCAGAAAATTACTGCCAAGTATATGGTGGTGGATTACAGCCAGTTCGGCAAACAGTAGTTTTAATCTGATCAAAGGTCGTCTGAAACGGAGGTTTAAAGTTTCAGACGACCTTTTTGGCGACGAATGACTGTCCCATCCAAACCGATACGGCATTGCCTCGTTTTGATTGGTATCCTTCCGAGAAAGGACAAATCGAAAGCCGCGGACTGGGAAGCAGCTACAAAAGAAAGGTCGTCTGAAACCGAATCTCATGGTTTCAGACGACCTTTTCACTATTGTCCAAGGGCTATCAGCTTGCTTTCAAACGCTTGTCCGGTCGTGTAAACATAAACACCACCAGCGAAGTCAGCGCGCCCAGCGTGTCGGCGAGCATGTCTTTTTGCGCGTCCCAAATATCGCCTTGCGAACCAAGTACCTCCAGCCCTGCTTCGCCGCCGTCAATCACCGCATACTGCCATTCGATGATTTCGTAAGCCGCCGCCACGCTCATGATGAAGAACAAGGAGAAAAACAGGGCAAGCGCGGGACGGCAGAGTTTGCGGCGCAACAACCATTCCGCCATCGGATAGGCGTAGAAACCGATGATGTAGTGTCCGACGCGGTCGAAATGGTTGCGGTTTTCGCCTAAAAACGGCGCAAGCAGGCGGTTTGCCCAGTCGAAGGGCACATCGGCGAAGGTGTAGTGTGCGCCGACGGTGTGCATAATCAGCCAGAAGCTCATGAATACGTAAGCCAAATTGCTGAAACGGAAGCGGCGGTAAGTGGCGATAAGCGCGATAAATACGGTGGAAACGGGGAGAATTTCGGCGTACCAAACGGCGCGGTCGGACGGGTTGATGCCCGACCAGACGATGAGTGCGGCAATGAAAACCGTGAGCAGCAAAGGGATGATGTGCGAAGTTTTTTGCATAAAGTTTATCGTGTTATCAATGGAATGGAAGAGAAGGAAACGATTTTCAGACGGCCTTCAAACCATTGACGACGCGCTTATAGCAGGTGTAAACCAATGCCGCGCAAGCCAGCCACATGACGACGTAGAAAACCGCATGGAAGCCGCCTGCCACTGCGTACCACACCGCCAGTACGCCGATAAAGAACGCGCGGTCGCTCTTGCCGAACGGCCCGTCATAACGCCGCCCGTTGCCGTGCACCTGCCCCAGCACGCCGCAAAATTCGGTCATTGCCGCCAGCCAGACAAACAGGCCGATTTGTGCGCCGTCAAACGGGGCGATAAAGGCGAAAGGCAGATACAGCGCAGCATCGGCGGCGACATCGGTGATTTCGTTCAGATAACCGCCCAATGCCGACTGCTGACCGAACTCGCGCGCCAGCATTCCGTCCACCGCGTTCAACGCCATGCGGACAAACAGCCACACGGGCAACAGCCAAAACAAGGCGGGAACCTGCGCGCCGAGCGACAGCAGCAGCCCGACCGCGACCGACACCGCGCAAGCCGCCAGCGTAACCTGATTGGCGGTTACCCCCTTCTGATAAAGCCGGCGCACCAGCGGGCGCAGCAGGTTTTGGAATTTGGGTTTAAGGGCGTAGATGCTCATGATTATGCCGTCTGAAAATAAACGAAGTGCCGCGATTATAGACGAAATCCGTTATAATCCGTCAACTTTCCCACCACGCGGTTCGCAAACCTCCCGCGTTACCAAAACTAGGATTCACCATGCAAAACCAACAAGCCTTGGTCATCTTCTCCGGCGGCCAGGACTCCACCACCTGCCTGATTCAGGCGATTCAAACCTACGGGCGCGAAAACGTCCAAACCATCACCTTCCAATACGGGCAACGCCACGCCGTCGAGCTGGAACGCGCCCGCTGGATTGCGCAGGATTTGGGCGTCAAACAAACCGTACTCGACTTGAGCCTGATGCAGCAGATTACGCACAACGCCCTGATGGACGAGACCGCTACCATTGAAACCGCTTCAGACGGCCTGCCCAATACCTTCGTGGACGGACGCAACGCCCTGTTCCTGCTCTACGCCGCCATCTACGCCAAAGGACAGGGCATCAGGCACATTATCGCGGGCGTGTGCGAAACCGACTTCTCCGGCTACCCCGACTGCCGCGACGTGTTCGTCAAATCCATGAACGTTACCCTCAATCTGGCGATGGATTACGCCTTCCAAATCCACACCCCGCTGATGTACCTGACCAAAGCGCAAACTTGGGCGCTGGCGGACGAAATGGGCGCACTGGACTACATCCGCGAGCAGACCCACACCTGCTACAACGGCATCGTCGGCGGCTGCCACGAATGCCCGAGCTGCGTGTTGCGCGAGCGCGGATTGGCGGAATATTTGGAAAGCAAAAAGGCCGTCTGAAAAAGTGTTCCGTCCGGAGTGGGAACGTCTGCGGCAAGAGGGCGGCCGAATAATCAGCCGAGAATATAGTGGATTAAATTTAAATCAGGACAAGGCAACGAAGCCGCAGACAGTA
>JUNU01000149.1 GCA_001067655.1 Neisseria lactamica | reverse complement strand
AAATCCCCTAAATGTCTTGGTGGGAATTTAGGGGATTTTGGGGAATTTTGCAAAAATCTCAGTCGATGTGTTGGCAATCATGGCTTGTTCAGTTTGCTGAAAGAAAGTGCTCATGAAAAATCCCCTAAATGTCTTAGTGGGAATTTAGGAGATTTTGGGGAATTTTGCAAAGGTCTCAAACAAGGTGAATACCATTAGTAAACAGTTCGTCTGAAAACTTTCAGACGACCTCTACAAACTTCTGTTAAAGCCTTCAAATTAACCTATGTCTACTGAAATTTGAAATATTAATACTTTGCTGTAATCAGCTAAAATTTCGGCTCCTTCTGTAAATAAGGTAACACATCCGGATCCTTGTGCTCCGTATCGATTTTATACCCGTTATCAACAAGTTTTTTTTCCCTTTTAGCTCTTTCTGCCTGTTGTCGTTTTAGATAGCGTGGCCAATTTCCAAGGAGGTCAGCATCAATTCTATTTATTTCTTCTCCAAATTTATCTATATCTAGATTGTCAGGTACAAATTCATTATGCATTTGCTCACGTATACTGAATCGCACTGTTTCAAACTCTATATCCATCATATATTGTCCCCATTCTTGGTAGTCTAACTTGATATTTTTGCTATCGAAATCCTCCTGGCTACTTATGGTTTGCATAAACGTTATCAACATTAAGACACCATCCTGATAAAAAATTAGAAATGGAGCAGGACCTGACATGATAGATCTCCAAGACACATAATCAGGAACTGTCCAAGGATCTTTTACTATATCGACATTTTTATTATCAACAAGATACCGTAAAGCCTCTTTTCCTTTCAGTCGTTCACTGGATAGTTCAATGTAAGGCTGCCAACCTGCATCCTTAATTTGATTGAGCAACTTGAGCCACAAATCGTAAGCCTCAAGGTGACGGACAAACTCAGTAGAACTAATTCCTCCAGTTAACTTTATACTAGTCACTCCTTCGTTTGGATAATCAGCCCACATTGTACCCATGACATGAAAAATATGCGGAAAGGTAATGCCATGCCGGTTGTGTCGGATAGTAACAATACCCAATTGTTTAGGATGCCAGTTCAAATCCAAGAAGCCAGCAACTTCTCCAGCAGTATAGTGATCCGTAATTGTGCCGATCTGTTTGAAGCTTGCCGGCCCTTTTTTACCTAATTCCAAAGTAACCTGCTGTGGCATGTTTTTCTCATTGTTTAAAGCATGAACAGTGAATGAAACTAGAGCTAACAGGATGGTAGCCAGCGATCTCACCATGACACACTTACTGATTGCCTTGTGGGTCATTCGAATAGCCATCGGTTTTTCCTTTCTTGGTACTGTTTGTCCAAGTAGCGATAATACGCGGTCTCTTCCTTTAAATCATTTCTTTTTACATGCCAATTTATACTGTCACGTCTAATTTCCAATAAAAGAAAGGTCGTCTGAAACTTTAGATTTCAGACGACCTTTTCTGCATTAAACCTTCGATGTTTAGAAAGTCAGCTATTTTCTAGGGGCTGTCGACATTTAATTTTCCAGGTGGATTTTTGTTCACAAAGCGGAAGATTCAAGGCAGAAGATATTGCTTTGAGGATAAAAAGACACGGAAACTATTGAATGTCGGCAGCCCCTAAAGTCCGACAATTTTCTGTTGGAGACCTTTGCAAAAATAGCTTGTTAACGAAATTTGACGCATAAAAATGCGCCAAAAAATTTCAATTGACTAAA
>JUNU01000148.1 GCA_001067655.1 Neisseria lactamica | reverse complement strand
CGGTTCCGTACTATCTGTACTGTCTGTGGCTTCGTCGCCTTGTCCTGATTTAAATTTAATCCACTATAGAAAAAACATTCTGCAAGACAAAAGGTCGTCTGAAACCTTTTTCAGACGACCTTTTACATACTTACATCCCGACCAGTCCCCGTATCTGCGGCCAGTAAAACAAACAGGCGATGGCGCAGACGGCGACGCTGATGCCTGCGGCGTTGATGCTGCTGATTTTTTCTTTAAACGCCATCGCGCCGACCAGCGTTCCCACGACGATGACGCCGATGTTCATGCCTGCGAAAACCAGCGTCGGGTTGTCTTTCATCATTTGATGGGCGGTGATGTAGGTAACGATGTTGGCGAAGTTCAAGCCGCCCAAGACGATGCCGCCGATAATGCCTTCTTTCGTCCATTTGGTCGATTGAGAGAAAAGGTAGCCAAACATCAAAATACCGGCGAGGCTGAAGGCGACCAAAAGGTTGCCGGAAAACGCCGTACCGCTTTTGGCAAGCTGTTTGAAGAGGATGTCGATGATGCCGTAGCCCGCCCAAACGCCCGCGAGCAGCGTGATTTGCTTGCCCAATCCGCCTGATTTCTTGCCGCCGTCGGCTTTCCACAACAGGCAGAACAAAGCCACAAACGCCAAAACAATGCCTATCAGCCGCCCTTCGGTCAAGGCTTCGCCAAAAATGACGAACGCGGAAATAATCGGCAAAATCAGAGACAAACGTTGCGCCGCATCGGACTTGACGATACCCGCCGCATCGACCGCCTTGCCCATAATCACAAACACCGAAGGCAGCAACACGCCCAGCGCGCCAAACAGCCACCACGTCGGCAAAAAGGCTTTCGGGTTACTCAAATCGGGTTTCAACACCCAAGCCGTCAATGCTACTGCGACGATGTAGTTCACCGCCACCGCCTGCGCGACGTCGATTTTGTTCTTACGCGCCGATTTGAGCAAAACCGACACAGACACGCTGCACAGTATGCTTGCCAATAAATAAATCATGTTTTTCCTTTGATTGAGTGTATCGGATGCACCGGACAGATTTCAGACGACCTTTTTTGTGTCCTGTTTTGCTATTTAGTTTCCTGCAAACGACCCCTATAAAAATTTCAGACGACCTCGGAATGCAAAGGTCGTCTGAAAACAAGGCGGGCTGTCGCGCTTAGAACCAAGTATCTAAAGACATGCGCTTGTTGTCCGTCAACTTGATGAATCCGGTTGCCAGACGGTAAACAAACCAAACCGATACCAAAAACAATACCACGACGCCGAGACCGATAAACGCAGTGAGTTTACTCAATATAAACCCTGCCAGACCGCCCCAAAACGTTTTAATCAGATAATCTGCATGGTTATTATAAACCGAGTCGCCCATGTCGCCACGTTTCACATACGCCAAGATAATGCCGGCAACGGGCATCACGAAGGTCGCAAATGCCAAGGCAAACAAAGCATACATCGCCATCACATAAGTCCGGTCGCCGTTTTGGCGCGACGCTTCCGCCGTATGCTCGCTACCGGTCTGTTGGCTGGCGGTCTGCCCGCCTTTACCGCTGAATTCACGGAGCGACTCGTCGTACCATGCCCGACGTTCGGGATCGACCAGCGTATCGTAAGCCTGACGGATTTCCTTAAAACGCTCTTCCGCTTCGGGATTGCCGGGATTACGATCGGGATGGTATTTCATTGCCGAATCGCGATAGGCTTTTCTGATTTCTGCAATGTCCGCATCCGCCGAAATGCCGAGAATTTCATAAAAATTACGGTTTTCCATATTAGGGTGTGCCTCTTTGGTTTGTGTTTGCCAAAGCCCGATACCGTGAAATCACGCCAACAGGCTGTTTGACAGAATGAAAACAGATATAAAATCAGGCATTGTGTTCTTTTTATAAAACCTTCAAATCTGCCCGAATCTGCGTTTCCCGACTTAAAAACCGTTTTGCATCCCTTTAGACGGCGACCTGTACATCCTGCGGATTCAAAGCCCGCAAAGCCTGCGGACTGATACCGATGATAAATCCGCGTTTGCCGCCGTTGATATAAACTTTCTCCAAATCCCAAATACTTTTTTCAACATACACAGGCAACCGGGTTTTCATACCGAAAGGCGTCGTCCCGCCCACCAGATAGCCCGTCCATTTGTTTGCCTGTTTCGGATCGGCAGGCTCGATGTGTTTCATGCCCAAATCGCGCGCCAGATTGCGGGTCGAAATCTGCTTATCGCCGTGCATTACGACAACCAGCCCTTTCTTCGCTTCGTTTTGCAGCACAATGGTTTTGACCACCTGATGCTCGTCCACGCCGAACAACTGTGCAAACTGCCCTGTCCCGCCGTGCTCCTCATAAACATAAATATAAGGCTCAAAATCAATTTGATGTGTACGCAAGAAACGGACGGCAGGAGTAACCGGATAATCGGTATTTTTGCTCATGATGCAGTTCCAATAATATTCAGACGACCTAAAACCAATATGACAATGACGCGTAAAAATAGTTTCCGCATCTTTTCAAAAACAACAAAACCGCCCGCCTGCTGTGGCAGACAATCAAGCTGAATGTTACCATAAGCCCCTGCCCAATATCCGCCATCCTGTTCCGACAAAATCGGAAAGCCGAAATCCGACGACGGGACAGAATAACCCGTGCGCCCCAACTTCAAGGAATATCAAATGAATATCCGATACCTCGGTACCACCGAACGCTACTCCGAAGCCGTCTGCGCCGGAGGACTCGTCTTCCTCTCAGGCATGGTTCCCGAAAATCCCGAAGCCGATGCCAAAGCCCAGACTGAAAACGTTTTGGCGCAAATCGACCGCTGGCTTGAAGAATGCGGCTCCGACAAAGCACACATCCTCGAAGCCACCATCTTCCTGACCGATATGAACGACTACGCCGCCATGAACGAAGCCTGGGATGCCTGGACAGCCCCCGGCCGCACCCCTGCCCGCGCCTGCATCGAAGCCAAACTCGCCAAACCGGAATGGGCGGTCGAAATCAAAATATCCGCCGTGTGCAAGTGATTGGATTGGGCAAAGGGTCGTCTGAAAACCACAGTCGATTTTTCAGACGACCTCTGCAACAAATAAAATCTGCAACACCGATACGCTCAAAAACTAGAAAATATTTAATTTTATTAGAAACAAATAGTTATTTAAAATCTTCCGAGTAAGCCCGCCTGCACGTCAAAATAAAATCGAAATAAACTATACTTTTTCTTAATTTATGAGATAATAGCTAAACAAATTCTTAGTTAAATTCATCAACATCAAACGAGAACAACACTATGTCAGACGAAAAAAGCAAAGCCCTAGCCGCCGCCCTTGCCCAAATTGAAAAAAACTTCGGCAAAGGTTCCATCATGAAAATGGACGGCAGCCAGCAAGAAGAAAACCTTGACGTCATCTCCACCGGCTCGCTCGGTGTGGACTTGGCGCTCGGCGTCGGCGGTCTGCCGCGCGGCCGCGTCGTAGAAATCTTCGGCCCCGAATCCTCCGGTAAAACCACGCTCTGTCTCGAAGCCATCGCCCAATGCCAGAAAAACGGCGGTATCTGCGCCTTTATCGACGCCGAACACGCCTTCGACCCCGTTTACGCCCGCAAACTCGGCGTTAAAGTAGAAGAACTCTACCTCTCCCAACCCGATACCGGCGAACAGGCTCTGGAAATCTGCGACACGCTGGTGCGCTCCGGCGGCGTGGACATGGTCGTTGTCGACTCCGTAGCGGCCCTCGTACCCAAAGCCGAAATCGAAGGCGAAATGGGCGACAGCCACGTCGGCCTGCAAGCCCGCCTGATGAGCCAAGCCCTGCGCAAACTGACCGGCCACATCAAACGCACCAACACACTGGTCGTCTTCATCAACCAAATCCGTATGAAAATCGGCGTGATGTTCGGCAGTCCCGAAACCACCACCGGCGGTAACGCCCTCAAATTCTACGCCTCCGTCCGCCTCGACATCCGCCGCACCGGACAAATCAAAAAAGGCGACGACGTGATCGGCAACGAAACCAAAGTCAAAGTCATCAAAAACAAAGTCGCCCCTCCGTTCCGCCAAGCCGAATTCGATATCCTGTACGGCGAAGGCGTAAGCTGGGAAGGCGAACTGATCGACCTCGGCGTCAAATACGACATCGTTGAAAAATCAGGCGCATGGTACAGCTACAACGGCGCCAAAATCGGACAAGGCAAAGACAACGTCCGCGTATGGCTGAAAGAAAATCCCGAAATCGCCAACGAAATCGACGCCAAAATCCGCGCCGCCGTGGGCATCAACGTTGATATTACCGAAGGCAAACTGGACGACACCGACGGCGAACGTCCTGAGGAATAAACCCCTCTTGAATCTTGGTTAAAATGAAAAAGAGGTCGTCTGAAATATTTCAGACGACCTCTTCATGATTCCGTATCAGGCAAATCAAGCTTTCAGCAATTCTTGCAGCTCACCTGCTTCATACATTTCCATCAGAATATCAGAACCGCCGACAAACTCACCGTTTACGTAGAGTTGCGGGATAGTCGGCCAATCGCTGTATTCTTTGATACCTTGGCGGACGGCATCGTTTTCCAAAACATTCACGGTAACGTAATCAGTGCAGCCTGCGGCGCTGAGGATTTGTACGGCGCGTGAAGAGAAGCCGCATTGCGGAAACTGCTTCGTACCCTTCATAAACAAAACAACGCGGTGGGTGGTAACAACTTCTTTGATTTGGTCGTGGATAGAGGTCATGGTGTAATCCTTATTTACATGAATCGGTTAATCGGAATTTGCGCCATTATACGCAAATTGTCGCCTTTGGGTGCGTCTGTTTGCATACGCATTTGAACAACTTAATATCGGCTCATCAAAAATCTCGAGATTACAAACCTGCCGATTATCCTTTGCCCATCCTATTTAATAAGCAGCCAACCAAACCGACAAAGCCTAAAAATTGTCAACAATCCAAGCGAACTTATTTTAAAGCGGTGCTATAATTTCCAAAATCAATTTTTCAGACGACCCCTACAAGGACCCTGACTTATGAACAATTCAGTCATCACCGTCATCGGCAAAGACCGTGTCGGCATCGTGTACGACGTTTCCGGCATTCTCGCAGAAAACCAAATCAACATCCTCAATATCAGCCAGCAACTGATGGACGATTTCTTCACCATGATTATCTTGGTGGATACCTCAAAATGCCCGAAATCGCGGCAGGAAATGCTGGATTTGTTTGCGGAAGAGAGCAAAAAACTCGCGCTTGATATCCGTATGCAAAACGAAGAAATCTTCCAAGCCATGCACCGCATTTGAGTTGGAGGAATGTGATGAGTATCCAATCAGGCGAAATTTTAGAAACCGTCAAAATGGTTGCCGACCAGCATTTCGACGTCCGCACCATTACCATAGGCATTGATTTGCACGACTGTATCAGCACCGACATCGATGTGTTGAACCAAAACATTTACAACAAAATCACCACTGTCGGCAAAGATTTGGTCGCTACGGCGAAACACCTTTCCGCCAAATACGGCGTGCCGATTGTGAATCAGCGTATTTCCGTTACGCCGATTGCCCAAATCGCGGCGGCGACCAAAGCCGATTCTTACGTCAGTGTGGCACAGACTTTGGACAAGGCAGCCAAAGCCATCGGCGTGTCCTTTATCGGCGGCTTTTCCGCGTTGGTGCAAAAAGGCATGTCGCCTTCAGACGAGGTGTTAATCCGCTCCATTCCTGAAGCGATGAAAACTACCGACATCGTGTGCAGCTCCATCAATATCGGCAGCACGCGCGCGGGCATCAATATGGACGCGGTCAGACTGGCGGGCGAAACCATCAAACGCACGGCGGAAATCACGCCCGAAGGTTTCGGCTGCGCCAAAATCGTCGTGTTCTGCAACGCGGTGGAAGACAATCCGTTTATGGCGGGCGCGTTTCACGGCTCAGGAGAGGCGGACGCCGTTATCAACGTCGGCGTATCGGGGCCGGGCGTGGTCAAAGCTGCGCTGGAAAATTCGGACGCGGTCAGCCTGACCGAAGTCGCCGAAGTCGTGAAGAAAACCGCCTTCAAAATCACCCGCGTGGGCGAACTCATCGGTCGTGAAGCCTCGAAAATTTTGGGCATCCCGTTCGGTATTCTCGATTTGTCACTGGCGCCGACCCCCGCCGTCGGCGACTCGGTGGCACGCATCCTTGAAGAAATGGGTTTGAGCGTCTGCGGTACGCACGGCACAACGGCTGCTTTGGCATTGCTGAACGATGCCGTTAAAAAAGGCGGCATGATGGCTTCCAGCGCGGTCGGCGGTTTGAGCGGCGCGTTTATTCCCGTTTCCGAAGACGAAGGTATGATTGCCGCCGCCGAAGCAGGCGTGCTGACGCTGGACAAACTCGAAGCGATGACCGCCGTCTGCTCGGTCGGGCTGGACATGATTGCCGTTCCCGGCGACACGCCCGCGCACACGATTTCCGGCATCATCGCCGACGAAGCCGCCATCGGCATGATCAACAGCAAAACCACCGCCGTGCGCATCATTCCGGTAACGGGCAAAACCGTCGGCGACAGTGTCGAGTTCGGCGGCCTGCTGGGCTACGCGCCTGTGATGCCAGTTAAAGAAGGTTCGTGCGAAGTGTTCGTCAACCGCGGCGGCAGGATTCCCGCGCCGGTGCAGTCGATGAAGAACTGATTGCCTGACCATAAAAAAGGTCGTCTGAAAACTTGCAATGCTTGTTTTCAGACGACCTTTGTTTATTTGAGACTGTATTTTCAGACGACCTACAAACCCAATTCTCTCAGGAAACGCACATCGTCCGCCCAGCCTGATTTGACTTTGACCCAAACCTTTAAAAACACTTTGGTATCAAACAGTTTTTCCATATCAAGGCGGGCTTCGGTGGAGATTTTTTTCAGTTTTTCCCCGCCTTTTCCGATCAGGATGGCTTTTTGGCTGTCTTTATCGACCAATACGGCGATGTAGATTCGGTAAAGGCCGTTTTCCTCTTCTTCGAATTGTTCGATTTCCACATTCATGGCGTAGGGCAGCTCTTCGCCGAGGTAGCGGAACAGTTTTTCGCGCACGATTTCGGTGGCGAGGAAACGGCTGGAACGGTCGGTCACCATTTCTTCCGGATACATCGGCACGCTTTCGGGTAGGTAAGGTCTGAGGCGCGCGAGCAGGTTGGCGATGCCCAATCCGTGTTTGGCGCTGACGGTTTCATGCCCTGCAAATTTGAATTCTGCGCTGATTTGGTCGATAAATTCCTGCAAACCGCCATTGCCCGCTTTGTTTTTGTCGATTTTGTTGATAACGAGGATAACGGGCGTGTTTGCCGGCAACTGTTTCATCACGATACGGTCGGCATCGGTAAAGCGCATGGCTTCGACGACGAAAACGACGGCATCGACGCCGCTCAACGCTTCGGTTACGTTTTGATTGAGGCGGTCGTTCAGGGCGTTGCGGTGTTTGGTTTGGAAACCGGGGGTATCAACGAAAACGAATTGGGCGGTGTCGTCGGTGTAAATGCCGGTAACGCGGTTGCGCGTGGTTTGGGCTTTTTTACTGGTGATGCTGATTTTTTGCCCGATGAGGTGGTTCATCAGCGTGGATTTGCCGACGTTGGGTCTGCCGACGATGGCGACGAAGCCGCAACGGTAGTCGGCGGGATGGCTAGATTCGTTTTGCAGGAAGGTTTCGATGTCCATGATGGCTTTCTGTTTGAAGTTTCAGACGACCTTTTCGTCTTGTCATAGGGGCTGTCGAGATTTAATTTTCCAAGTGGATTTTTGTTCACAAAGCGGAAGATTTAAGGCGGAAGATGCCGCTTTAGGGATAAAAAGCACGGAAACTATTGAATGTCGTCAGACCCTAGGTCGTCTGAAAAATAAATCGGCTATTTTTTTGCTTTTTTCAAAGGATGGTGTTGCTCGAGCCATTGCAGCGCTTCTTTGGCGGCTTGCTGCTCGGCAACTTTGCGGCTGCTGCCTTGCGCTTTGCAAATGAAGCCCAATTCGCCCAAGTCGCATGAAATCAGGAACATACTGTCATTGGCATGACCGATTTGTTCTTCGATACGATATTTGGGCAGGGCAAGGCGGCGGGCTTGGAGGGCTTCTTGCAGGGCGGTTTTGTTGTCTTTGCCCTGCGTTTTGAAATCGGCGCGTTTGACGCGTTCGGCAAACAAGTGTCGCACCACTTTCTCCGCCTCGGCAAAATCGGCGTCAAAGCTGACGGCGGCAAACATCGCTTCCATAGCATCAGCAAGGATGGAAGGTCGTCTGAATCCGCCGCTTTTCAACTCGCCCGCACCCAAATAAAGCCCGTCGCCGACATTCATTTCCAAAGCGATTTCTGCCAACACGCCTTCATTGACCAAGCTCGCGCGCAAACGCGACAACTCGCCTTCGGTCAGTCTGGGGAACGCGTCAAACAACATTTTGGCGACGGTGTAGTTCAAAATCGAATCGCCGACGAACTCGAAACGTTCGTTGTTTTTCGCATGGTAGCTGCGGTGGGTCAGCGCCTGCTGTAAAAGCGCGGTATCTTTGAAACGGTAACCCAGTTTATTCTGAATGGCGGCATGCGCCTGCTGTTTTAACACATCTGTTTTCATGAGGACGTTTGTCTTTCTTCTTGCTTCGGCGTATCGGGCGGGAGGCGGCAAAAAATCGGTCTCCCAAACCAACCCGAATGCGTTTCGGCACTTCATGCAAATACGGAAACACTTTAAGGCTGCAATAGTCGTCTGAAACACAGTTCAGCCCGTTTCAGACGACCAGCATTGTACCATCAAACCATAAGCGGCAAATATAAAGATACACGGTGCAGAGCCAGCCCTAATCATGATAAAATCCGCACAATTTTTACGGCACGCAACACACCACAATGAACAAATTTGCCCAAGCCCTCTCAGCCGCACTCGACCGCTGCATCGTGACCAACACGGTAGCCAAACAAGGCGAACCCGTCGGCTTCCTCTACCGCGAAGCCCCCGTTTTCGAAAACGACAGCGGCTGGCGTTTCTTCAGCGGCGACGAAACCGACGAATACACCGACGATCCTGACAATTTCAGCGTCGTCAGCCTTTCCGAAATTACCCAGTCCAACCCCGCCGTTGCCGCGCTCATAACCCAACCCGAAGGCAGCGCATGGGAAATAGGCGAAGATGGCGAGTTTCAAGCCGTTGCCGACTGGCAGCCGCAGGAATAAATCCCCCAATATCGTTTTCAGAAAAGCCAAACGTCGTCTGAAAACCCGTTTACCGCTCAAAATACAAGGAAACACCATGAACATCATCGCCCCGAACCTCGACGGCGCACACCTGCGCATCGGCATCGTACAAGCCCGCTTTACCAACGAAATCGGTAGCGAAATGCTCAAAGTCTGCTGCTGCACCCTGCAAGAATTGGGGGTAGCCGACAACAACATTACCGTCGCCACCGTACCCGGCGCGCTCGAAGTACCGCTCATCCTGCAAAACATGGCAGCCTCCGAGCAATACGACGCACTGATTGCTATCGGCGTCGTCATCCGCGGCGAAACCTACCATTTCGAACTCGTTTCCAACGAATCCGGTTCAGGCGTAACCCGTGTCGGACTCGACTACAACATTCCCATCGCCAACGCCATCCTGACCACCGAAAACGACGAGCAAGCCGTCGCGCGCATTGAAGAAAAAGCTGCCGACGCCGCCAAAGTCGCCGTCGAATGCGCCAACCTCGTCAACCATCTGATTGAAGAGCAGTTTGACGACGAAGAAGAATAAGCCCGAACGCGAAACCCATAGCTTTGCCGCATTCCGGTTTCGCCCCGTCCGCCAGACAAACCGTTTTCAGACGACCCGTCATCCGACAGAGGTCGTCTGAAACATTCATTACCGCACCACCGTGCCGCCAACGAAGGAATCCCCATGAAAACCCCACGCCGCCGCGCCCGCGAGTTAGCCGTACAAGCCCTCTACCAAGCCGGCATCAACAACACCGCCGCCCCCGAAATCGCTAAAAACATCCAAGACCAGCCCGACTTCGCCAAAGCGGACGAAGAGCTGTTCAACAAACTCTTCTTCGGCACGCACACCCACGCCGCCGAATACATCCAAAAAATCCGCCCGCTGCTCGACCGTGACGAAAAAGACCTCAGCCCCATTGAACGCGCCGTCCTGTTGATGGCTTGCCACGAATTGAGCGCAATGCCAGAGACCCCCTACCCCGTCATCATCAATGAAGCCATCGAAGTGACCAAAACCTTCGGCGGCACCGACGGACACAAATTCGTCAACGGCATCCTCGACAAACTCGCCGCCCAACTGCGCCCGAACGACCCGAAACGCGGAAACGTATAATTTAATTGATTGAGCATAAAAGGTTTTTAATGAAAATCGCACTCCGACTTCTGACCACCGCCGCGCTGATGCTGTCCGCACCGGCCTTTGCGAAAACCCCGCCTCCCGGCGTTTACATGACCATGGATTCGCAGATGATCGGCATACTGAACAATGGCAAATATTGCATGGCTTTAAACAACGAAGTCAAAAACGGCAGCTGGCAGAAAACGCCGAACAGTCTGCAACTGAATGACAACAAAACAGTCATTACCGACAACGGCAGCGAAGGCTACGCCATCAACGGAGAACCTGCCATGCTGATGAAAGGCAGCAACACTGCCGGCATGTGCGCCACCCTTAAGCAGCATGCCAACGAAAAACAACGCAACCGACAGTAAACCGGCAAATATAGTGGATTAAATTTAAATCAAGACAAGGCGACGAAGCCGCAGACAGTACAGATAGTACGGAACCGATTCACTTGG
>JUNU01000147.1 GCA_001067655.1 Neisseria lactamica | reverse complement strand
ATTTAAATCAGGACAAGGCGACGAAGCCGCAGACAGTACAGATAGTACGGCAAGACGAGGCAACGCCGTACTGGTTTAAAGTTAATCCACTATACCGGCATTTATCCACAAAACGCCTGAAACAAAGAGGTCGTCTGAAAATTTTCAGACGACCTCTACGCATCATAAACATCAAAAACCGCACATCCGTTTGAATCGCAGATACGCGGTTTGAGATTTGAAGCACATTTCGGGTCTTGCTTCCTAAACGCGCAGACAATGACAAAGCACTGACTTAATTGATGTCCAAACGTTCCATACGGTAGCGCATGGAGCGGAAGCTGATACCCAAAAGCTTGGCAGCCTGAGTGCGGTTGTAACGGGTTTGCTGCAACGCTTGTTCGATAATGCCGCGCTCGATTTGGTCAAGGTAGTCTTGAATCTGCATGGTGCGCGGGTCAAACGGCGGAAGCGACTGGTGATCCAAAGTTTCGCCTTTTCGTGTTTCGGAATCGGCGATGTCGTCGAGATCGAGGTTTGGATGGTCGTTTTTCGGTGTCGGCGTATTTTGGATTTGCAAATCATCCAGTTGGATAACTTGTCCAACAGTCAGTGCGACGGCACGCTCAAGGATGTTTTCGAGTTCGCGGAAGTTGCCGGGATAGCTGTAATGCAGCAGGGCTTCTTGCGCTTTAGGGCTGAGTTTGTAGGTTTGCGTACCGTGGCGGTGTTTGTAGAGCAGGTACAAAATCAGCGCGCCCAAGTCTTCACGCATCTCGCGCAGGGGCGGCATGTGCAGGGTAACGACGTTGAGGCGGTAATATAAGTCTTGACGGAATGCGCCGCTGTCAACAAGGGCTTCGAGGTTTTTGTGGGTGGCGCAGATGATGCGGACATCGACGAAAGTTTCACGGGCATCACCGATGCGGCGCACGGCTTTTTCTTGGATGGCGCGCAGGAGTTTGACCTGCATGGCAAGCGGCAAGTCGGCAACTTCGTCGAGGAACAGCGTTCCGCCGTCGGCGTGTTGGAAGAAGCCGAGACGGTCTTGATCGGCGCCGGTAAAGCTGCCTTTTTTGTAGCCGAAGAATTCGCTTTCCATCAGGTTTTCAGGAATCGCGCCGCAGTTCACCGCGATAAAGGGCTTGTCGGCGCGATCGGACAATTCGTGGATGGTACGCGCAGCCTGTTCTTTACCCGTACCCGATTCGCCGGAAATATAAACGGGCACGCCGCTGCGGGCGAGGCGACGGATCAGGTGGCGGACCTCGACCATTTGGGGTGAACTGCCGAGCAGTCGCGGCATATCTTCTTCGCCGCCCAATTCCGGCACGTCTTCGTTCGCACGCATGGCGATTTCGCCGGTGGCGAAGCGTTCTTTCATGGAACGCAGGCTTTCGGGTACGGAGACAGAACCACTTAAGTCGCGTTTGGGCGGTTTGGGCGGAGTTTTGGGCTTGTTGAATGCGGCAGCGACAGGCGCGGACGGTTTTTCGGTTGGCGGCTGGGCAATTTCGTCGGTGCTGTTGGAAACGGAAACGGCGGATTTGACCAGCGAGCGCAGTTGTGAAAGGGTAATCGGTTTTTGCAGGTAGTCGAACGCGCCCGCATTAAGGGCTTCGACCGCCTGGTCGGCATTGCCGAAAGCAGTAATGACGGCGACAGGAGTGTCGAGCATGAGTTCGTCTATGTATTGGACGACTTCGAGGCCGGAGCCGTCGGGCATCCGCATATCGGTCAAGACGAGGGAATAGTCGTTGTTGTCGAGCTTGTCTTTGGCATCTTCTACGCCGACGGCGGTCTGCACGCGCAGTCCCATCTTCATCAGCGTCATTTCCATCAAGTCACGGATGTCGGCCTCGTCGTCGACGACCAATACTGGGTCTTGCAGCTTACTCATTGTGTTCTCTCGGTAAAATCAGTTCGAATCCGTTCATTTCGGGGTGGTAATGGAGTTGGCCCATATTGGCGTGCGCCAGTTCGCGGGCAACGTACAATCCCAATCCCGTACCTTGTTTTTCCGTGGTGTAGAACGGCTCAAAGAGATGGTTGCGGACTTCGGGCGAAATGCCTTTGCCGTTATCGGCAACGACAATGGAAATGTGCATCCTGCCGCTGGGACGGATCAGGACGGTAATCGCATTCTCGTCCTGACGGCTGTGCCTCCACGCGTTATTGCAGAGGTTCCACATGATTTGTTGGATGTGCATCACATCAGCGAGGACGGTAAGGTTGTTACCGTCCATGTTCATGCGCAGGCAGCCGATGGCTTCGGAATTGTTGAGTGTGAACTCTTGTTTGAAGTCGAGCCAGAATTTCATCAAGTTAATCGGCTCGCGGCTGATGTTGTCGCGTTTGTTGAGCAGGGAGATGTCTTCCAACATTTTGTCGATGCGCTGGATGTTGCTGTCGATGATACCGCAAAGCTTGGCTTTAACGGGATCGGGTTCGGCATCGTCATCACTTTCTTGCAGCAAATCGCTGGCGTGACGGATGGCGGACATCGGATTGCGGATTTCGTGGGCAAGGTTCGCGGTAAGCTGTCCGAGCGAGGTAAGCTTGGTGGACATGGCTTCTGCCGCGACTTCACGCAGCGAACGGACATACAGCATAAGCAGTTCGGTCTGTTCCTGAATCAGCGGGACGGCGCGGACGTGCATAGCGTGTTGAAAGATGTGGATATCGGTTTCAAACGGTTTGTCGGGATGATATTGCCAGCGTGTCACCAATTCGCCGAACACGACTTCTTGCTGGTCAACCACCAAACCGGGGAAATAGGTTTTTGCCTGTTTGTTGAAAAGCCAGACGCGCTGTGTGCTGTCGATGACGATAACGGCTTCCTGCACGCGGTTGAGAACGAGGCGGTTCAACCCGCTGATACGGCGGTAGGCAAGTTGATGGCGGCTGGCGGATTCGGTCGCCTGCTCCAAATAACGGGCGGCAAACGAAGTCAGCATGGCAACAAGGTAACACGCGCCGCTGAGCAGGACCGTAGTAATCAGAGGCTGCGTATCCCAATCAAACGGATGCAGGCGGATGCTGCCGTCGAGCAGCAGATTGAAGAAGAACAGCATGGACGCGTAGCCTGCGTACAGCATGGGGTAATGCCCGTAGCTGAGGAGGCAGGACGTCGCGACGAAAGGAAGGACAAGGATGCCGAAGCCCGAATCGACTCCGCCGGCGATATACACCAGTATCATCATCATCGAAATATCGACGACTGCGCTGGCATTGGGCAAATCCAAAGTCTGCCATTGCCAGTCCGGACGGGCGACGGATAACAAGATGAGGAAGGAATACAGCGCTGCCCAACTGTAAAATTCGACGGGCGGGAAGGACATGCCGATATGGGCACCACTGCTGTAAACGCCGAAAGCATGCATGACCAACAGCGGCAGCACGATGGCAATACGGGCGATATTGATTAAACCGGGTATCCGCTCGCTCAGGTTTCCCAGTTCCTGAAAGCCGGACTTACTCATATCCGCAACCCTTTTTGTTTATTTTTATCATTATTAGTACCTGTTTTGAAATCGTTCTGCGATATTTCCGCAGACGGTCGTAAATATTTTTTTAATTTTGTCAGCATAACATAAAACGACCGTGTTTTCTAGGTTTTCAATGTGTTACCGCGCCTTTTTGTTGTTTATGCGGAGGCAGCGGACAAGGTTTTCAGACGACCTGATACGTCCAAAACCTTCCCTTTTTTGCCGCGTTTGCCGTCGATGTCGCAAATGCGCAATTTTTCCTGATGCGCCGCACCGCGTTTGCCGACGGTTTCAACGATAAATTCCGCAGACGTGGTAACGAGGATGTGCTCCAAAGACGCGCCGTCGGTCAGCGACATCAACTGCAAACCGCGCCCTTTGGGCATGACTTTGAGTTCACCGATGGAAAACGCCAAGAGGCGGTGGTCGCTACTTGCCAGTACGATTTTGCAGTCGGGGTTGATGAGCGAAGAGGCATAAACCGCAATCGGCGGCAGGACGGTTTCGCCGCTGTCCACGGTCATCACCACTTTGCCCGCTTTCACGCGTCCGACCATATCGCCCAGTTTGGCGATGAAGCCGTAGCCGCCACTGCCTGAGAGTAGGTAGTGCTGTTCGGGCTGGCCGGTGAGCATGGCAACGGGTTTCGCACCGTTTTGCAGCTCGATTAACGATGAAACCGGTACCCCGTCGCCGCGTCCGCCGGGGATTTCGGCGGCATCAAGCGTGTAGGTTCTGCCCAATGAATCGAGGATGACGACAGGCAAAACGGTGCGGCCTTCAAGGGTTTGTTTAAGGCGGTCGCCTTCTTTGAACGCGGTTTGGCTCAAGTCGAGATTGTGTCCGGCACGGCTGCGTATCCAGCCTTTTTCCGACAGAATCAGCGTGATGGGTTCGTCGGCGGTAGTTTGCGTCAACACGGCGCGTCCGGCCTCTTCCACCAGCGTGCGGCGCGCGTCGCCGAACTGCTTCATGTCCGCCTGCATCTCTTTGATAATCAGCTTGCGTTTTTCGTTTTCGTCGCCCAAAAGGATATTCAGACGACCTTGTTCTTCGCGCAATTCGTTCAATTCTTTTTCGAGTTTGAACCCTTCCAAACGCGCCAACTGGCGCAGGCGGATTTCCAAAATGTCTTCGGCTTGGATTTCGGTCAGCCCGAACGCAGCCATCAAATCGGCTTTCGGGTCGTCTGATTCGCGGATGACTTTAATCACTTCGTCGATGTGCAGAAAGACTTTCAGACGGCCTTCAAGGATGTGCAGCCGTTTTTCCACTTGGTTCAAACGGAATTTCAGACGACGTGTTACGGTCACGACGCGGAAATCCAACCATTCCTGCAAAATCGTTTTCAGGTTTTTCTGCGCGGGGCGGTTGTCCAAACCCATCATTACCAAGTTCATAGACACATTGCCTTCCAGCGAAGTCTGTGCCATCAGCGTGTTGATGAAGGTGTCGGTATCGATGCGGCTGGATTTCGGCTCGAACACCAGTCGCACGGGATGTTCGCCGTCGGACTCGTCGCGCACGCGGTCGATTAAATCCAGCATCAGCTTTTTGGTATTGAGCTGGTCTTGGTTCAGTTGCTTTTTGCCCGCTTTCGGTTTCGGGTTGGTTTGCTCTTCGATTTCGGCAAGGATTTTGGCGGAGTTGGCGTTCGGCGGCAGCTCAGTCACAATCACGCGCCATTGTCCGCGCGCCAGCTTCTCGATTTCGTAACGCGCACGCACGCGCACGCTGCCCTTGCCGGTTTCGTAAATCCGGCGCAATTCGTCCGCCGGCGTGATGATTTGACCGCCGCCGGCAAAGTCGGGAGCGGGAATATATTGCATCAGGTCGGCGGTTTCCAGCGTCGGCTTTTTCAACAACGCAATCGCCGCCTGCGTGACTTCGTTCAAATTGTGCGACGGAATTTCGGTCGCCATGCCCACCGCGATGCCCGACGCGCCGTTGAGCAATACCATAGGCAGGCGGGCGGGCAGGTGCAGCGGTTCGTCAAACGCGCCGTCGTAGTTCGGTACAAAATCCACCGTGCCCTGATTGATTTCGGACAACAGCAATTCCGCAATCGGCGTCAGCCGCGCTTCGGTATAACGCATCGCCGCCGCCCCGTCGCCGTCGCGCGAACCGAAGTTGCCGATGCCGTCGATTAAGGGGTAGCGCAAGGTAAAATCCTGCGCCATCCGCACCATCGCTTCATAGGCGGAACTGTCGCCGTGCGGGTGGTATTTACCCAAAATCTCACCGACCACGCGCGCCGATTTCACCGGCTTCGCCCCCGCCGTCAAACCCATATCGCGCATGGCAAACAAAATGCGCCGTTGTACGGGCTTTTGTCCGTCTGAAACTTCAGGCAGCGCGCGGCCTTTGACCACGCTCATGGCGTATTCGAGATAGGCGCGTTCGGCGTACTGACCTAACAGCAGGTAGTCTTCGCCGACGGGGGATGGGACGGAAACGTGTTCGTTCATAAGGAAGCTGGAAATAAAGGTAAAGGGAGGTATTGTAAAGGATAGCGGATGAAAATAAAAATGTCGGGGCATGGTTTCGCCGCGTATCTTTTTATAGTGGATTAACTTTAAACTAGGACAAGGCGACGAAGCCGCAGACAGTACAGATAGTACGGAACCGATTCACT
>JUNU01000146.1 GCA_001067655.1 Neisseria lactamica | reverse complement strand
TACGGCAAGGCGAGGCAACGCCGTACTGGTTTAAAGTTAATCCACTATATTTTTCAGATTGTAAACAATATGTTTAGCCTGATTTGGCACACGCTTGAGGCATAGCGGCGAAAATCTTTTAAAAAAGAAAGATATTGTGTTCTTGA
Organism: Neisseria lactamica; assembly: GCA_001067655.1. Classification (GTDB taxonomy): domain Bacteria; phylum Pseudomonadota; class Gammaproteobacteria; order Burkholderiales; family Neisseriaceae; genus Neisseria; species Neisseria lactamica_B. The sequence goes on along the minus strand of JUNU01000146.1, from coordinate 103 downwards.
ATATTCTGTGCTGAAATTACATGACACTACAAAAATAGTGGTGCGTAAAAAATATATAGTGGATTAAATTTAAATCAGGACAAGGCGACGAAGCCGCAGACAG
>JUNU01000145.1 GCA_001067655.1 Neisseria lactamica | reverse complement strand
TACTGTCTGCGGCTTCGTCGCCTTGTCCTGATTTAAATTTAATCCACTATACTTTTCCATCCATAATAAACCGACCGCTTGCATTCTATTATTTCAAGCGTTCTGATTTATAATCGGGTCGTCTGAAAACTTGACCACAGCCACCCGCCCCATGACCACGGACTTCGACATCCCCCTCTTCCTCAAAAACCTGCCCAACCTGCCCGGCGTGTACCGTTTTTTCGACGAAGGCGGCAACGTTTTATACGTCGGCAAAGCCGTCAACCTCAAGCGGCGCGTGTCCGGCTATTTCCAGAAAAACGACCATTCCCCGCGCATTGCATTGATGGTGAAACAGATTCATCATATCGAAACCACCATCACCCGTTCCGAAGCCGAAGCGCTGATTCTCGAAAACAACTTCATCAAAGCCCTGTCGCCCAAATACAATATCCTCTTCCGCGACGACAAAAGCTATCCCTACCTAATGCTCAGCGGACATCAATATCCGCAGATGGCGTATTACCGCGGTACGCTGAAAAAGCCGAACCAATACTTCGGCCCCTATCCCAACAGCAACGCCGTGCGCGACAGCATCCAAGTCCTGCAAAAAGTCTTCATGCTGCGCACCTGCGAAGACAGCGTGTTCGAACACCGCGACCGCCCTTGCCTGCTGTACCAAATCAAACGCTGCACCGCACCCTGCGTCGGACACATCAGCGAAGAAGACTACCGCGACAGCGTGCGCCAAGCCGCCACCTTCCTCAACGGCAAAACCGACGAACTGACCCGCACCTTACAACACAAAATGCAGACCGCCGCAGCCAATCTGCAATTTGAAGAAGCCGCCCGCTACCGCGATCAAATCCAAGCGCTCGGCATCATGCAGAGCAACCAGTTCATCGACAGCAAGAACCCGAACAACCCCAACGACATCGACCTGCTTGCGCTCGCCGTTTCAGACGGCCTCGTCTGCGTACACTGGGTCAGCATACGCGGCGGGCGGCACGTCGGCGACAAAAGCTTCTTCCCCGACACCAAAAACGACCCCGAACCAAACGGACAAGACTACGCCGAAGCCTTCGTCGCCCAACACTATCTGGGCAAAAGCAAACCCGACATCATCATCAGCAACTTCCCCGTCCCCGATGCCTTGAAAGAAGCCTTGGAAGGAGAACACGGCAAACAAATGCAGTTCGTAACCAAAACCATAGGCGAACGCAAAGTCTGGCTGAAAATGGCGGAACAAAACGCACAAATGGCGATTGCCCAACGCCGCCTGCAACAAAGCAGCCAGCAACACCGCATCGATGAGCTGGCAAAAATCCTGAACATGAATTCAGACGACCTCAACCGCCTCGAATGCTTCGACATCAGCCACACCCAAGGCGAAGCCACCATCGCCTCCTGCGTCGTGTACGACGAACAAAACATCCAACCCTCGCAATACCGCCGCTACAACATCACCACCGCCAAACCCGGCGACGACTACGCTGCCATGCGCGAAGTCCTCACCCGCCGCTACGGCAAAATGCAGGAAGCCGAAGCCAACGGCGAGACCGTCAAATGGCCCGATGTCGTATTGATTGACGGCGGCAAAGGACAAATCGGCGTCGCCGTGTCCGTATGGGAAGAACTCGGGCTGCACATCCCCTTGGTCGGCATCGCCAAAGGCCCCGAACGCAAAGCCGGCATGGAAGAACTCATCCTCCCGTTTACCGGCGAAACCTTCCGCCTGCCGCCCAACAGCCCCGCCCTGCACCTCCTGCAAACCGTGCGCGACGAATCGCACCGCTTCGCCATCACGGGGCACCGCAAAAAACGCGACAAAGCCCGCGTTACCTCATCCCTCAGCGACATCCCCGGCGTAGGCAGCAAACGCCGCCAAGCCCTGCTCACCCGCTTCGGCGGCCTGCGCGGCGTCGTTGCCGCCAGTAAAGAAGATTTGGAACAAGTCGAAGGCATCAGCAAAGCATTGGCGGAGACCATTTACGAGCATCTGCATTAAACGATGGGGTAAATAAAGCAAGAGGTCGTCTGAAAAGTTTTCAGACGACCTCTTGTTATTTTCTATACCACATCAAAAACAATATTTTTTTAAAACCTTATTAGGAACGTATTGATAAATATCCAGAAATTCTTTCTTTACCGCACCTGAGGCAGGATTCAGCTTCTCATTCCTTACCAATTTTATATTATCTCTGGTTACTTCCGACAAGGATGCGACGGTATAGCGGTACTCCCGATGCAACCCTGCCGTCAAACGGTCTCGGGTAAATTCATACTGGTATTTAGCCAGTCCCGTTTCCCCATAAAAATCAACATCCATCCTGCAACGTCCTTGCGATTGGGCAAACAATACCAACCCGCTTCCCTCTGCACTCAATTCAAAATCCGTCAAATCCCTTTCATAAACTTTTTTCCATTGGGAATGATGACTTTGAGCAGCAAGCAAACCCGAGCTCAAGAATAAAACTGAAACCAATAAACCCTTAGCGACATTCATGCGATTACACCTAAATTTGAAGAGCCATTATTAAAGCAAAGGACTGAAAATAATACAATTAGATTTCAATTGACTCAATCCTGTTCATCAAACAAGCCGACATCGAATAAATCCGGCTCACTCATTCTTGCGCGGCAATCAACCTTAATATCCTCATTTACCCGACAGCAACACGGCAGAATCTCGCCAGGCGCGACAAAGGCTAGCGGGAAATTGTCGTAGGACACCCTACCGTCCAATATTTTGACGCGGCAGGAACCGCAATAGCCGCTGCGGCACTGGTATTCGACCTCGTGGCCGGTGCGCTCCAAGCCCTCCAATAAGGTTTCGCCCTCTTGGAGTTCGAAGGTTTTGTCGTGTGTACTGATGAGTGCCATTGTTATCTTTATTAAGCGGGAAAGGTCGCCTGCACGGCGTAACCGAAATCTTTGATTTCGTTTCTACACCTGTTCAGACGACCTCTGATGATGGAAATGCGGAAAACCGCCGAGTTTGATTACAGTTCGAAATCACCCAAATCGTCCGCGCTGACTTCCGAATCGATCTGACCGATTAAGTAAGAAGAAATTTCCACTTCCTGCGGCGCAACCTGTACGTTGTCGGACGACAGCCACGCGTTAATCCACGGAATCGGGTTTTGGGTAGCGCCTTCGAATCCGGCGGGCAAACCGACCGCCTGCATACGCAGGTTGGTGATGTATTCGACGTATTGCGCCAAAATTTCCTTGTTCAGACCGATCATCGAACCGTCTTTAAACAGATAGGCAGCCCATTCTTTTTCCTGCTCCGCCGCTTTTTTGAAGAGTTTGAAACATTCGTCCTGCAATTCGACAGCGATTTCCGCCATTTCAGGGTCGTCTGAACCGGCGCGCATCAGGTTGAGCATATGTTGGGTACTGGTCAGGTGCAGGGCTTCGTCGCGGGCAATCAGTTTGATGATTTTGGCGTTGCCTTCCATCAACTCGCGCTCGGCAAAAGCGAACGAGCAGGCGAATGAAACGTAGAAACGGATGGCTTCCAATACATTGACGCACATCAGGCAGAGATAGAGTTTTTTCTTCAACTCGCGCAAAGACACGGTAACGAGCTTGCCGCCGACATTGTGCGTCCCTTCGCCCAACAGGTTGTAATACTGGGTATATTCGATTAAATCATCGTAATAGCAGGCGATGTCTTCGGCGCGGGCGATGATGTATTCGTTCTGCACGATGTCGTCGAACACGACCGACGGATCGTTGACGATATTGCGAATAATGTGGGTATAACTGCGCGAGTGGATGGTTTCGCTGAAGCTCCACGTTTCAATCCAAGTTTCCAACTCGGGAATCGATACCAAAGGCAGCAAGGCAACGTTCGGACTGCGGCCTTGGATGGAATCAAGCAATGTTTGGTATTTCAGATTGCTGATGAAAATGTGTTTTTCGTGTTCGGGCAGGTTGGCGTAGTCGATACGGTCGCGCGACACGTCGATTTCTTCCGGCCGCCAGAAAAACGACAGTTGCTTTTCAATCAGTTTCTCAAATACTTCGTATTTCTGCTGGTCATAGCGAGCAACATTTACCGGCTGACCAAAAAACATCGGCTCTTTGAGCGCGTCGTTTTTGGTTTTGGAAAAGGTACTGTATGACATGACTAGGTGTTCACAGGACATGGTAGGATTCTCTTTAAAACAAAGTAACATTATCTAAAAAATAAATTGAACTTACATTCATTTTAAAGATAACTTCCAATATTTATGCCTCTTCTTTTTTCCATCTAGCATCAATTTCTTCACAAGCAGCTTCGACATCATTCATCTTTTTCTTATGAGCTTTGGAAGCAGTTGTAGCTTTAGCAGTAGGAATATCAATTAAATAGCATTTTTTGGGATCAATAGTTGATTCCTTATTTCCATTTTCTAAATATACTTTCAGCGTAGTTGCAACATAGCCTGCTGACTTTTCATTCAAGGGATGTGTTTTAGAAAAATGAAGTTTAATCGCCCCCTTTATTTGACCTGTTTCTTCATCTTTTAAGATAGCATCGGGACGAATAGAAACATCTACTCCTGCCACTTCCATAATGGATGATTGTGTTTTGTCTATTCTCTCAACTCTTAATCCATCTATATCAATATTATCTGCAATATCTAAGAATTGCTCCATTGCTTCTGCCGAGGCTCTCTTATCTTGCTGAACAAAAGGAGTGGAGTAGTGATTTTCTCTTAACTCCTGTGCAGATTCTAATAATTTTGCGTCATCAACCATTCCCCCAACAATAAAATTAATGATACCCTCTCTTGCATCTTGATAACGAGTGGTAATAAATGGCTCTGGATTTTGTTGGTCTTGAATTATTCTTCTACGGCGAGATGGCGTAGCATCTAAATACTCACCTAGTTTATTTAAACTAATCTTTGGCTTCGACATTTTTCTCTCTTTTTAAATTATTAAAATAATTACATTTTCATTTTAAGCGACCTCTCAATTTCAAAGGCCGTCTGAAATTTTTCCCTTTGCTTAAATCTTACAAGCCCCGCCTGCGCAGCCGTCATCCTGAATATCAGTCTGCGTATCGTCCGCGCCGTCGCGGGTGTTGTGGTAGTACAGGGTTTTGACGCCGTATTTGTAGGCGGTCAGCAAGTCTTTGAGCATTTGTTTCATGGAAACTTTGTTGCCTTCAAATTTGCCCGGGTCGTAGGCGGTGTTGGCGGAAATCGCCTGATCGACGAATTTTTGCATCACGCCGACAAGTTTCAGGTAGCCTTCGTTGCCCGGAAGCTGCCACAGGGTTTCATAGGCGTCTTTCAGGGTTTCAAATTCGGGCACGACCTGTTTCAGGATGCCGTCTTTCGATGCTTTGACCGTTACCAGTCCGCGCGGCGGCTCGATGCCGTTGGTGGCGTTGGCGATTTGCGAACTGGTTTCAGACGGCATGAGTGCGGTCAGTGTGGAGTTGCGCAGGCCGTATTTGACGATGTCGGCGCGCAGGCTTTCCCAGTCACACAACAGCGGTTCGCTGCACACGGCATCCAAGTCTTTTTTGTAGGTGTCGATGGGCAGTTTGCCTTGCGAATAAACGGTTTGGTTGAACAGCGGGCACGCGCCGTATTCTTTGGCAAGGTTTACCGATGCTTTGAGCAGGTAATACTGCATGGCTTCAAAGGTACGGTGGGTCAGGCCGAGCGCGGAATCGTCGCTGTAACGGACACCGTTTTTCGCCAAATAGTAGGCGTAGTTGATGACACCAATACCGAGCGTGCGGCGGTTCATGGTCGCGGTGCGGGCGGCTTCGACCGGATAGTCTTGATAATCCAGCAAGGCATCAAGTGCGCGCACGGTCAAATCGGCAAGCCCTTCCAGCTCGTCCAAGCTGTTTAATGCGCCCAAGTTGAAGGCGGACAAGGTGCACAGGGCGATTTCGCCGTTCGGGTCGTTGATGTTGTCCAGCGGCTTGGTCGGCAGGGCGATTTCCATGCACAGGTTGGACTGGTGCACGGGCGCGACGCGCGGGTCAAACGGGCTGTGCGTGTTGCAGTGGTCAACGTTTTGGATGTAGATACGTCCCGTTCCGGCACGTTCCTGCATCAGCGTGGAGAACAAATCGGTAGCCGACAAGGTGCGTTTGCGGATGTTCGGGTCTTGCTCGTATTTCGTGTAGAGACGCTCGAATTCGTCTTGATCGGCAAAGAACGCGTCATACAGGCCGGGAACTTCGTTAGGCGAGAACAGCGTGATGTTGCCGCCTTTAATCAGGCGGGTATACAGCAGGCGGTTGATTTGCACGCCGTAATCAAGCTGGCGGATGCGGTTGTCTTCTACGCCGCGGTTGTTTTTCAACACCAACAAGCTTTCGGCTTCGATGTGCCACAAGGGGTAGAACAAAGTTGCCGCGCCGCCACGCACGCCGCCTTGCGAGCAGGATTTAACCGCCGCTTGGAACATTTTGAAAAACGGAATGCAGCCGGTGTGTTGCGCTTCACCGCCGCGGATTTCGCTGCCCAAACCGCGGATGCGTCCGGCGTTGATGCCGATGCCCGCACGTTGGGAAACGTATTTCACAATCGCACTGGTGGTGGCGTTGATGGAATCCAGACTGTCGTCGCATTCAATCAATACGCAGCTTGAAAACTGACGCGTAGGCGTGCGCACGCCGCTCATAATCGGGGTCGGCAACGATACTTTAAACGTAGAAACGGCGTCGTAAAAACGTTTGACGTAATCCAAGCGCGTCTCTTTCGGGTATTTGCTGAAGAGACACATCGCCACCAAAATGTATAAAAACTGTGGCGTTTCATAAATCTGGCGGGTCACGCGGTTCTGCACCAGATATTTGCCTTCGAGCTGCTTCACAGCGGCATACGAGAAGGTCATGTCGCGGCTGTGGTCGATATAGGCATTCAGCTCGTCAAACTCTTCGCGGCTGTAATCTTCGATGATGTGGCGGTCGTATTTGCCCGCATCGGTAAGTTTTTTAACGTGGTCGAAGAGATGCGGCGGCTCGAACTCGCCGTAAGCGATTTTGCGCAGGTGGAAAATCGCCAGACGCGCGGCGAGATATTGATAATCGGGCGTATCCTGAGAAATCAGGTCGGCAGCCGCCTTGATGATGGTTTCGTGGATGTCGTCGGTGCGGATACCGTTGTAAAACTGGATGTGCGATTTGAGCTCGACTTGCGATACGGAAACGTTTTTCAAGCCTTCCGCCGCCCAAGTAACAACGCGGTGGATTTTGTCTAAGTCGAGATTTTCCAAACGTCCGTCGCGCTTGGTTACTTTCAAATCAGTCGGTGCATTCATCGTGAGCTTTCTCCATCCTGAAACACAAGATACAGTAGGTATTAATATCGAGTGGCACAATATAGTGTATTTTTCGTTGCTTATCTAGTCTTGACAAGACTGCTGTTTTGAAATCGTGCTTTTCCCAATTTTCTTTCAGACGACCTCTTTCCCTATGATTCAAGCCTTACCGCGAAGACGTGTTTTTCAGCATCAAAACCCTCATGCGGCTATGCGCTTATGAAATAAGGCAAATTCGGATTTGTGTTAAATTTTGAAAATAAACAGCATGACAATGGATGACATATGCAACATGAGGTCGTCTAAAACGTGATAATTTATGTAGTTTATTATTTTCTCTGTTTGATAATATGTGATTGAAGATGGGTTTCGTCAAAATGCTTTAAATACCCCGCTTGCTTTTTCAGACGACCCATCCTGTCAAATTTCCTTTTTACAAAAGCCATGAATATAATGAAATGCACCCTTTAAATAAACAGGAGTCCGCCATGTTATTGAGAAAAAGCCTTCTGCCCGCCCTATCTGCAGCACTGATACTGGGTTTTGCAACCCAACCTGCCGATGCAGCCGTCCACAAACACCATAAGCCCCACCACACTCAAACCAAAGCCAAACAAAACAAGCTGCATCCTGCCTGCAAAAAATATCTTGACCGTCGCGCTGCATGGTATAAATCCAAAGGCAACAAAGCCGAGCTGAAAGAAAACGTCAAAGCCCGCAAAGCCTTCCGCCAACTGCCATATAAAGAACAACGCATCCAATGCCAAGCGGCTTATGAAGCATTTGATGATTTCGACCACGGCAAATTCCGTCGCTAAAACGGATAAAGGTCGTCTGAAAAAACCGGGTTGCATCCAAAAGTTGGATATTCTATCCAAACATACGGGTGCAGTTTTTACGACCAAAGTTACGCTTCAAATAACAAACCGCATCCCATTATTTATACAGTCGCATAAGGCAACGCAGATGGAGGGCTTCTTTGCGGTATTAAACGAAATGCTCCTGCCGTTCAGGAGAATTGACGGTGGACGAATATGATTGTATGGATTACTGCATCTGGGAGCGTTACAGTTTGAAAGTGAAAAAAGCTGGGCCCTGTCGTATACAGAACCCAGCTTATATAGAGCGCCTAAATAGGGTTTTATGAACGTCCAAGATTTGGACGCAGCCCGGTTTTTCAGACGACCTTTTGACTGTTAAGCAAGTTTTATTCGGGAAATTAACGCTCGCTCAATGCCTGTTTCATACGAGTAATCGGTTTGATCAGGTATTGGAAGATGGTTTTTTCGCCGGTTTTAATGTCCACTGTGGCAACCATACCCGGAATAATCGGCATGTCTTTACCGTTTTTGTCTTTCAGGGCGTTGTTCTCAGTTTGGACGATGACTCGGTAGTAAACTTGGTTGGGGTCGAGCTTCAGATCGTTGGCACGGCTTTGCATGGAGTTGCTGACGGTATCTGCACCGACAAGGGTAACTTTGCCTTCCAATCCGCCGTAGATGGAGTAGTCATATGCGCTGACTTTGACCAGTGCGGGCTGTCCTGCGCGGACGAAGGCGATGTCTTGCGGGCGGATATAGGCTTCGACAAGGAGTTTGTCATCAACGGGGACAATTTGCATGATTTCTTCGCCCGGGTTGACTACACCGCCGATGGTATTGATTTTGATGTTTTTGACGATGCCGCGCATGGGAGAGCGGATTTGGGAGCGGTCAACCGGGTCGGCGCGCATTGCCATGTTTTCTTTGGATTGCGCCAGCTCGGATTCGGATTGCACGAGTTCGTTGTTGGCATCTGTTCTGTAACGGTTGCGGCGTTCGGCAATTTGCAGGGTCAGATCGCTGGATTCGCGGCGCATTTTAAGGAGTTCGACTTCGGACATGACGCCTTGTGCCACCATAGGTGCAGTAATGGCGATCTCGCGGTCAAGCGCCGCTTTGCTTTGTACCAGACTTTGTACGGCATCGGTCATGGCTTGGCGGCGGGCGTTATATGCGGCGGTTTCGCGGCGGCGGAGTTCGGGACTGACGCTGTTGGGGAACATGAGTTTGCCGCCGTAAGCTTCGGCTTTCAGGCGGGCGATGGTGGCCTCGAGGTTTTGGACTTTGGCCTCGCTCTCGCGCAATACGGCAAGGCTGCGCGTATCGTCAAGTTTCAGCAGGATTTGGTCTTTTTCGACCAAATCGCCTTCCTTAACCATCATTTGGGTAATGACGCCGGCGTCCAGACTTTGGATGACTTGTTCGCGGCTGCTGGGGATGACATTGCCGTTGCCGCGGGTTACTTCTTCAACGGTGCTGTTGTATGCCCATACGACAAAGACGACGAGCAGCAGGAAAAACAGGATGATGACCCAAAATTGGCCGCTGTGTTTTTCTTTTTGCAAGGCTGCATTCAAATCGTTAATGAGATGCAGGTCTTTGGATTTAACGTTGTTTTCGCTCATAATGATGAATCTTCGGTATCTGTTTGTTGTTTTCAAAGAGGTCGTCTGAAACGCTTTCTACGTGTTTTCAGACGACCTTTTCCCTTTTCGTCATGCTTGCGCCGCTTCGCCGGGACGTTGGTTTTCCTGCGCTTGTTGTGCTGCTCTGACTTTGTTTTGCTCATTTTGCATCAGTTTTTGCAACACTAAATCGCGTGGGCCGTCCATAACGACTTTGCCGTTTTCCATTACGATGATACGGTTAACGATTTGCAGCACTTGCGGACGGTGGGTGACCAAGAGCATGGTGCGGTTGCGTCCCCAGTGGGCGATAGCGTTCAATGCCATGCGTTCGGTACCTTGGTCGAGGCTGGTTGTCGGTTCGTCCAAAAGGACGACTTTGGGGTCGCGCAGCGTCATTCGTGCGAGGGCGATGATTTGTTTTTGACCGCCGGACAGACCCAAGCCGTCTTCACCCAAAGGCATATCCAAGCCTCTCGGGTGGTTGCGGATGATTTGGTCTAGACCGAAACGCTTGAGAGCAGAAAGCAGGTCTTGGTCGGTCGAATAGCTGTCGGTACGCGCCAAATCCATGTTTTCGCGCAATGTACCCAAGAAAAGGCGTGGAGATTGGCTAAACAGGAGGACTTGGTTCCGTAGGAAGTTCGGATCGAGTTGGCGCATATCCACGCCGTCGAGGGTTACGTTGCCTTTTTCGGTGTCGTACAGACCGCTCGCCAGCTTCAGCATGGTACTTTTACCGCTGCCGATACGTCCGAGGATACCGACTTTTTCACCGGGACGGATGTTGATGCGCAACTCGTCAACCGCGTTGTTGCTTTCGTTTTTGTATTTGAACGTTACGTTTTCAAAGGCGATATTGCCTTGAACGTTGTCCAAAGTAATGTATTTGCGTTCGGGGCTGCGTTCGATCGGACGGGAAACAATGTCATTCACGCCTCTTAACGCCAACTTTGCTTGTTGGAAGCGGGTAGCAAGACCTGCAACTTGAGCCAGCGGAGCCAGTGCACGGCCGGACAGGATGACTGAGGCAATCAGCGCACCCATAGTGATTCGTTCTGCGTGGTTATCAGCATGAATCAGATAGGTACCGACCACGACCAAAAAGACGGTATTGAGCTGCTGCATGGCAACGGCGAAGTTGACCATGAAATTACTGGTGTCTTTAACTTTGATGGATGAAGCGGAGGTTTTGGCGGTGTATTCGTCCCAACGTTGTTGTGCCCATGAAGTCGCGTTGTTGGTTTTCAAGGTTTCGATGCCTTCAATGGCTTCTACGGCAAGGCCTGAACGTTGCGAGCTTTCTTTCATGGATTCGTTAATGTGGCGAGACAAGGGGCGTTGAACGATGAAGCCGACAATGACAACAATCGGAATAATCGCCAAAGGAACCAATGCCAGTTTGCCGCCGACTATCGAAATAACAAAGATAAACAGCAACAGGAACGGCAAGTCCACCAAAGTCAACAGGCTCGCACTGGTCATGAATTCGCGTACGGATTCAAATTCGCGCAGGTTGTTGGCGTATGAGCCGGACGAAGCGGGACGGTCGGCAAGACGCAATGCCATCACGCGACGGAACAAGGCAGAGCTGATAATCAGGTCGGCCTTTTTACCGGCGATGTCGGTCAAATGGCCGCGTATCATCTTGGCGGCAAATTCAAACAAAATGGCGAGGACAACGCCGATACTCAAAACCCACAGGGTTTCATAGGCTTGGTTGGGAATGACGCGGTCGTACACGTTCATGACATACAACGAGCTGACCAAGGCGAGGAAGTTGATGATGACGGTCGCCAAAATCACTTGATAGTAATAGCTGCGGAAACGCCAAATGACTTTCCAAAACCATGCTTTTGGGAGGTGGTATTCGGGCAGTTCGGAACGCGTGTCCGCCGCCATTTTGGGCTTGATAAACCAGCAGTAACCCAGATACAGACCGGAAAGCTGGTCATGATCAAGCTGCTGCTCCAAGCCATCTACCTGACGGATATGATATTTCCTGTTCCGACCCGAACCTTCGATATTGGTAATGACGGCAGCCTCTTCGTTGTGAAGAATAATCATCACAGGAGCGGCAAGCGATGGAATGTCTTCCAGATTGCGCTTGGACAATGTGTTTTCGAAGCCGTGGCTGCGCAAGACTTCGACGAGGGAATGATAGTTGACATTGAGTTTTTTATCCCGCACTACCTCTGCCGTCAGCGCGGCTTCTGACACAGGCGCCCCTAAGAGACGGGTAACCAACACAATATGTTCAATGATTGCTTTCATGATAATTCGCGTAATGAGTAATGATGTTAAGATTTTATGTTATTGCTTCAAGCCTGCCCAATTCGCCATTTGCGCCTGCGCAGCCAAATAATCCAACGCGGCATCGCGGAAGTCGTTGCGCGCCGAAATGTTTTCCTGCTCGATGCTGGACAATTCGTTGTATGCGCCCAAAACGTCGGTCAGGGTGCGGCGGGCAATTTTGAATTGCAGCTCGTAAGTTTTAACCACGTCTTTTTGAGCGGCAATATGTTGCGCGGCAATATCGGCACGGCGTTCGCTCTCGCGCATGTCGATTTCGGCGGTTTGGGTTTTTTCGGTGATGTCGCGCATAATCTGCTCGGATTTCGATTCGGCGGCAATCAGGGCATCGGCATTTTTCTGCACATTATGGCGCGCGGCAACGTCCAAGACATTCCATGCCACATTTAAATAAAGCTGTCTGTTGTCGCGGTTCGCATTACCTTCCAGATTCACGGCGGGCAGGCGCTCTGCTTTGGAAACGTCCAAATCTGCCTTCACGCTGTCGCGTTCTGCCACCTGCGCCCGATAGGAAGGATTGGTGTTGTTATCGGCGGTTTTGAAACGGCGAACCAATGATTCCGCGCTGTCGTTGGCAAACGGATCTTCTAAATCCTCTGCCGTCAACTGCCGTCCGGTGTAGCGGGACAAGCGGCTCAGCGCCAATTCCATCGTGCGTTGTTGTTGCGCGATTGATGATTCGACCTGCAACTGGCGCGCACGCGCTTCGATGAGTTCGGAACGGCGACCGCTGTCGTATTTCACGATAATGTTCAAATCTTTCAGAAGATTATTGTGTCGAACCAGACTTTGACGGTTGATGCGCAGGATTTCTTTTGCGCGCAATGCAGTCAGATAGAGCTTGCCGATGTCACTGCCTAGACGTTCCTGATTTTCGAAATAGCGATGATGGTAGTACTGCTCTCTGTTTTTATCGCGCCGTACCGCCGCATTGATGGCACCCCATGAATAAACATTCACAGTTCCGCGTATGCCGACACCGTCATTCATATCGTTGCTGGAATATCTGTTTTTCTGCGCCAAAACTTTGGTACCCGTCAGCGTCAACACGGGATAATGGCGCGCACGGGTTGCCTTTGTTGTGCTTTTTGCCGAATCTTCGGTCGCTTTCGCTTCCCTCACAATCGGATCGGACACCATGGCATCCCGCAAAATAGCCTGCAAAGGATACGCCTGAGCTGTTGTCGCACACACTGCCGCACAAACTGCGGCAGCAAGCTTGCCAACGCGAAGGATGGATGACTCAGGACGATTCAAAAAAGTTTTTTTCTTCATATTATTCACAACAATACGGTTCGTCATTTATCAGATTGGCAGAGGGGTGGCCTGTTGCAAATCAATTCTTTGAGCATATTATCATTAATCGGAATCCCTGTTTTCAGATTGCGATAAAAGGTAGTTATCTGCTCCTGAAAGTAACACAGATGATATTCCTACTATTGCTAAATCACGACACCGTATTAAAAACGAGCAAAAGGTCGTCTGAAAACGACCTCCTGTTTACAGATGTCCGCCAATGATTTGCAACATTTGCGCCAGCACTTTCGGATTGGCTGCCACAATATCGCCGCTTTCCAGCCAGCCTTCATTGCCGGACATATCGGTAACGATACCGCCCGCCTCCTGCACAATCAGCGCGCCTGCGGCAATATCCCAAGACTTGAGGTTAAACTCGAAGAAACCGTCCAAACGGCCGGCCGCTACGGCGCACAAATCCAACGAAGCCGCGCCTTCTCTGCGCCCCCCAGCCGTTTTTGCCAAAAAGTCTTTCAAAATAGCCAGATACTTGTCCATCATGCTTTGATCGACGACAGGAAAGCCGGTACCGATCAAGCAGCGGTTCAACTCAATGCGTGAAGAAACGCGGATACGGCGGTCGTTGAGCAACGCTCCTTTGCCGCGCGAAGCCATGTAAACATCGTTGCGCTCAGGTGCGTACACCAAAGCTTCCTGCAACACGCCTTTGTGCAGCAGCGCCATAGAAATCGCGTATTGGGGATGGCCGTGTAAGAAGTTGGTCGTGCCGTCGAGCGGATCGATAATCCATTCGTATTCCGCAGAAGCTTTACCGTGGGAGCCGCCTTCTTCACAAGTGATTTTGTGATGCGGATAGGCTTCTTTGAGCGCTTCCACCAAAATCATTTCAGAATTGCGGTCAACATCGGAAACAAAATCATTGAATGCCTTGCTGTCAACTTTGACGGCATCCAGATTGCCGCTTGCGCGGATCATCATCTGCCCGGCCTTGCGGGCGGCTTTGAAAGCGGTATTTAAAAACGGATTCATGGGTTTTCTTTCTAAATCAGGTAAAATACCGTCCGGCGCATCTGCACCGGACGCAACGTTTGCACGTTTCCGACGTTGTTAAAGAACATTTCAGACGACCTCTCAAGCCCCAAGGCGAAAGGTCGTCTGAAAACAAAAAGATGGCGCATTATACCCGATTCCCGAACAAACCGAAAACAAAACATGACTTCAGCCAAGCCCGAATTGCCCGACTATCTCGGCAACATCCGCATCCTCCTCACCCGCACCAGCCATCCCGCCAATATCGGCTCTGCCGCCCGCGCCATGAAGACCATGGGGCTGCACAATCTCACCATCGTCGCCCCGAATTTGATGTCCACGCCGATGACCGGGCAGCCGCCCGTTTTCAATCCCGAAAACCCGCAAGACTTCCAACTACCGGAGGAAAGTTTCATCCTCGCTTCCGGTGCGGCAGACGTATTGCACAACGCCGTGATTGCCGCCACACTCGACGAAGCCCTCGCCGACACCACGCTCGCCTGCGCCCTTACCAGCCGCCGCCGCGAAATTACCGCCCCGCTGCAAACCCCGCGCGAACTGGTTCCCGAATTATTGCAGGCGGCACAACGCGAAGAACAAGTTGCCCTCGTCTTCGGCAATGAAACCTTCGGCTTGAGCATCGAAGAAGTGCAGGCATGCAACCGCCTGATGACCATCAACGGCAATCCCGACTATTTCTCGCTCAACCTCGCCCAAGCCGTTCAGGTCGTGTGTTACGAAATCTTCAGTCAGACCGATATGCCCATGACCCACCTGCAACAAGAAGACCACGCCGCCACCCACGAGCAAATCAAAGGCATGGTCGCCCACATGGAAAGCGTCATGGACGACATCGGCTTCTTCAACCGCCGCAACAGCGAACGCCTGATGCGCCGAATGCAAAGCCTGTTCGGCCGCGCCAACACGCAAACCGAAGACATCGACATCCTGCGCGGCTTTTTCAATACCGTCAGCCATCGCTTGAAGAAGAAAGACTGAAAAAGGTCGTCTGAAAAATAAAACTGCACCCTAAAAGTCGGACATCCCATCCAACTTCAGGTGCAGTTTTAAGACCAAATATATAGTGGATTAAATTTAAATCAGGACAAGGCGACGAAGCCGCAGACAG
>JUNU01000144.1 GCA_001067655.1 Neisseria lactamica | reverse complement strand
GAAAATGAGATTGAGCATAAAATTTTAGTAACCTATGTTATTGCAAAGGTCTCAGCAAAAAACTAAGCGGGACAGAGAAACGGGCGCACATCCCCCATATCCCTTATAATATCCCCCATTCCCATTTTTTCAGACGACCTCCGACACAAAAGGTCGTCTGAAACCCAAAATACAAGAGAACACCATGAAATTCATCGACGAAGCAAAAATCGAAGTCGCCGCAGGCAAAGGCGGTAATGGCGCAACCAGTTTCCGCCGCGAAAAATTCGTACCGCGCGGCGGTCCTGACGGCGGCGACGGCGGCAAAGGCGGCAGCGTCTGGGCAGAAGCCGACGAAAACACCAACACCCTCGTCGAATACCGCTTCGTCAAACGCTACCAGGCCAAAAACGGCGAAAAAGGTCACGGTTCCGACCGCTACGGCGCAGGTGCGGACGACATCGTCCTCAAAATGCCCGTCGGCACCCTCATCCGCGACCTCGACACCGACGAAATCGTCGCCGACCTCACCCACCACGGCCAGCGCGTCTGCCTTGCTAAAGGCGGCAAAGGTGGCTTGGGCAACATCCACTTCAAATCGTCCGTCAACCGCGCGCCCAAACAATCCACGCCCGGCGAAGAAGGTGAAACCCGTTCCCTGCAACTCGAACTCAAAGTCCTCGCCGATGTCGGCTTATTAGGCATGCCCAACGCCGGTAAATCCACCCTGATTACCGCCGTATCCGCCGCACGCCCCAAAATCGCCAACTACCCCTTCACCACCCTGCATCCGAACTTAGGCGTTGTGCGCATCGACGAAAACCACAGCTTCATCATGGCAGACATTCCCGGACTGATTGAAGGCGCGGCAGAAGGCGCAGGCCTCGGCCATCGTTTCCTCAAACACTTATCACGTACCGGTCTGTTGCTGCATGTCGTCGATTTAGCCCCCTTCGACGAAACCGTCAACCCCGCCGAAGAAGCCCTCGCCATCATCAACGAATTGCGCAAATACGACGAAGAACTCTACGGCAAACCACGCTGGCTGGTGCTGAACAAACTCGACATGCTCGATGAAAAAGAAGCCCAAACGCGTACCGCCGCCTTCCTCGAAGCCATCGGCTGGGCCTACCCCAAACCCGACGACCGCTTCCAATTCGACATGGAAACCCCGCGCCTCTTCCAAATCAGCGCTCTGACCCACCAAGGTACGCAGGAATTGGTGCACCAAATCAACCAATACCTGACCGAGAAAAAACGCATCGAAGCCGAGAAAGCAGAAGCGGAGCAGGCAGCCGCAAATGTCGAAATTATCGAACAGCAGCCTAAAACAGATACTGGCGTGTTTAAGCCAGAGTAAGAAGGATGGTTTCAGACGGACCTTTGACATTAATCAGAATGTCCGAAATTTCACCTATTAGATTTCAACAAAAGGAAGCGTTATTATGGAACTTGAGCTAGTTTCTTCTAAAGAAGAAATTCTCGCTAATTTAATCCGGTTTTCAAATTATCAATTCAGCAAAAATAACTCCCATCGTAATTATTATAAAGACACTCTAAAGAGAGGGAAGATTTTTGTCTTCGCTGATTATGGAGGCAGATACATTTTCTGTCCTAGTAGATTTGTTGGATATAAAAACTGTACCATTCAAAAACACCAAAAAGCCACCAATAAAAACGGTTCTAAAACCACACCCAAAATTAATAGTTTATTGAAAAAGCAACACGATAAAAATGAAAATGCGGAAAATGAATACCAAAAACTTTGCAGAGAACTCAATATTGCTCCTAACGATAAAGAGAGAACATTCTGGGAAATAGATCTCTTGGAGAACATCAATTCCTCTTATACTGGGTTCCCTGATGAAGTAAATCATCAATCAGAATACCAAGAAGGCAGCGTACAACAAGTAATGGTTAATCGATATGAAAGAGATCCTAAAGCAAGGGAAGCATGCTTAAAAAAATATGGTTATAACTGCTCTGTATGTAACTTTAATTTTGAAGATTTCTATGGAGAAATAGGGAAAAATTTCATTCATGTACATCATTTGACACCTGTTTCCAATAATGGTGAACGTTACACAAACCCTGAAAAAGATTTACGCCCTGTATGTCCAAATTGCCATGCTATGTTACATAAAACCAATCGGCCACAACGTATAGAAGATCTCAAACTTCTTATTAAAATTCAGAAAATCATTGATTCATAAACTTTAAGCAAAACACCATGACCACCATCTTCAACACCCTTACCCGCAAGAAAGAACCCTTCACCCCCATCGATCCTAAAAACGTGCGTATGTACGTTTGCGGCATGACTGTTTACGACTATTGCCACTTAGGCCATGCCCGCGTGATGGTCGTGTTCGACATGATTGCCCGCTGGCTGAGCGAGTGCGGTTATCCGCTCACTTATGTGCGCAACATCACCGACATCGACGACAAAATCATTGCCCGTGCGGCTGAGAACGGCGAAACCATCGGCGAACTGACCGCGCGTTTCATTCAGGCTATGCACGAAGATGCCGATGCTTTGGGCGTGTTGCGTCCCGACATCGAGCCGAAGGCGACGGAAAATATCCCGCAAATGATTGCGATGATTGAAACCCTGATTCAAAACGGCAAGGCTTATCCTGCTGCAAACGGCGACGTTTACTACGCCGTGCGCGAGTTTGCCGCTTACGGACAATTGTCGGGTAAATCGTTGGACGACCTGCGCGCAGGCGAGCGTGTGGAAGTCGATGGTTTCAAACGCGATCCGCTTGATTTTGTGTTGTGGAAAGCCGCCAAAGCAGGCGAACCGGCATGGGAAAGCCCTTGGGGCAACGGCCGTCCGGGCTGGCATATCGAATGCTCCGCCATGAGTGAAAACCTGTTCGGCGATACTTTCGACATTCACGGCGGCGGCGCGGATTTGCAATTCCCGCACCACGAAAACGAAATCGCCCAAAGCGTCGGCGCCAGCGGCCATACCTGCGGCCATGACCACGCGCAAACCCACCACGGTCAAAGCATTGCCAGCCACGTCAAATACTGGCTGCACAACGGCTTCATCCGCGTGGACGGCGAAAAAATGTCCAAATCGTTGGGCAACTTCTTCACCATCCGCGAAGTGTTGAAACAATACGACCCCGAAGTCGTGCGCTTCTTCATCCTGCGCGCCCATTACCGCAGCCCGTTGAACTATTCCGACGCGCATTTAGACGACGCCAAAGGCGCACTGACACGCCTGTACACCACCTTGAAAAACACTCCTGCTGCCGCGTTCAAATTGTCCGAAAATGCCAACGACTACACCCGCCGCTTCTACGCCGCTATGAACGACGATTTCGGTACGGTCGAAGCCGTTGCCGTATTGTTTGAACTGGCAGGCGAAGTGAATAAAACTAACGACGCACACCTCGCCGGCTGCCTGAAAACCTTGGGCGGCATCATCGGTCTGCTGCAACGCGATCCGACCGAGTTCCTGCAAGGCGGCGCGGTTTCAGACGGCCTCTCCAACGAAGAAATCGAAGACTTAATCGCCCGACGCAAACAGGCGCGCGCGGATAAAAACTGGGCAGAGTCTGACCGCATCCGCGACCTTCTGAACGAACACAAAATCATTCTGGAAGACAACGCCGGCGGTACGACTTGGCGGCGCGGCTAATTTGCTTTGATACGAAAAAAGGTCGTCTGAAAACATTTTCAGACGACCTTTATATATTTGATTGGAAACCGTGATGTGTGTACTTAATCTTCTAATAGGTTCTTCTTGATGACCGCAGGATTCCCAGCTGCGACGCAATACGGCGGCACATCTTTGGTTACCACGGCCCCTGCGCCGATGACTGCTCCTTTGCCTACCCGTACTCCGCCCATAATAATCGCTCGCCTTCCGATCCACACATCATCCTCAATCACAATCGGATTGACCCCCGTGTAGCCCTCATACTTCAAAGTCTCGCGATTAAACTTATGATTATTAGAATAAAACAAACATTCCGGCCCCATCATGACATTATTGCCTATCGTCAAGCCGTAGCAAATTTCGCAATTAACGCCGATGCCCGAGTTATCGCCGATCACCGTATCCGGCATGACGTACGCGCCTTTGTCAATATTGACGTTTCTGCCGATATGCGAAGAAATTCCCGATGCAAGGAAAGCTCTGATTTTTTTAGAAGGCGGTCCTATAACCCTCATATAAGACTGGGGCAACATTCCGCCCAGTCCGCGTAGCAGCCAAGAACAGGTTTTTGTTTTAATACTCATCATCCAACTTTCCATTTTAAGGGCAGGTTTGCATGAGACCCGACCTGTAAGATGAAGTTTATGAAAAATGGTAAATTTCGGTATGTTTATAATCTAAACAACAATAACAAAAAGTATAATGTCATTTGTGGATTATTCGCTAGAATGGTAGAAGCTTGGCGAGTACAAGGTCACTGCTTCAAGACAATCCACCATCTTAAATCTGCAGCTTAATAGTTGGGAGCATTAAAAGAAACCTTATTTACAACAAATATTGCTCAGGCGGATACCTGCTGACCATAACGTTTTCTCAGTAAATTCGCGTATCGTGCCGATAAATAACGATTTTTTCAGGACCTTATCCGGCGTAAAGACAATATCTTCTTGACAAACAAACAAAAATTATCAATAATCGCCAGCTTATTTGAAGCATAGGTACATCCCCTATGCCCGCTTAATCGAAAGGAAACAACATGAAACAAGACATCCATCCTAATTACCACGAAATCAATGTTACCTGCTCTTGCGGTAACAAATTCGTCACCAAATCCGCTCTGGAAAAAGACAGCTTCAACATCGAGGTTTGCTCTTTGTGCCATCCGTTCTACACCGGTACTCAAAAAATCGTCGACACCACCGGTCGCGTGGATAAATTCAACAACAAATTCGGCAATCTGTTCAAACGCTAATCGCCGCTTTGTGAAAAAAAAGACTGCTTTATGCAGTCTTTTTTGTTTTTGTGGGCTAAAAAATCAGCTGATTGAAAACTCAATTGCAGAATGCTTAGTGGAGCATAAAGGCTTGTATGTCGGCATGCTGCATCACCAAGAATGATTAAAGCTATTTATCATGAATTTGTTTGGTACTCTTTGCTCTTTATGCGGATGATGTATATGTACAACATATTTTCATGATATTTGAAAAATCTATGCAGAATACTTGCATTTAAATTTCATTTTTTTACAATTACAGGTGCAACTTTCTTCAAGTGACTATCACCGTTAAGACCATGCGGTGTCCCTTTTTCAGTTTACGGGGAAAAGAGAAGCTTGAATAACGTCCTTACACCCACCACAAAAGGTAAAAAAACATGAAAAAATTCAACGTAAAAGCATTGAGTCTGGCTGTTGCGGCAGCCGTAGTGAGCAGCGCAGCGGCAGCAGAAGAAGTAAACTTCGCAAAAGCTGTTGGAGAGAAACCCGATCAAGGGCAAGCAGCATTTTTTACTGTCTTCGGCGAAGGTACAACATATGATAAAGGTACTGGTAAGCTGACTTTCAAAAAAGATAGCGATGCTCTGCTTTTGAAAACCTTAGAGTTAGAACAAACCATTAATGGTTTTGCGTCTGGTTCAAATTTCATTACGACTGATGCTAATGGCAATAAAACCGTCCGTGAAGCCACTAATGAAGATATCGAAGCCGACAGCCTGAAAGGTGTAGGCTTGGCAGGCGGCCTTACCGCCGTCAATGCCCGCGTGGACAAATTGGCAGAAGAAGCATCGGCTGCTTTAGATGATCAAGACGAAACCATCGAAGAACTGAAAACTGCCATTACCACCAATGGTACTCGTATTGCCGAAGTTGCCACAGGGGTGAACAATCTGAATAAATCAGTCGCCGATATGGGTAAAGACATTTCCGACCAATTTGACGAAATCGGCGAAGAAGTAACCGCAGTAAACACCCGCGTGGACAGCCTGGCGCAAGACGCAGCGGATGCTAAAGACGCTGCCAAAGCCGCCGAAGACAAAGTAACCGCGCTTTCTGCCAACGTTGACAGCAAAGTAAAAGAAGCCAAGGACGCCGCCGATAAAGCAGTGGATGCCGCTTCTAAAATTGATGCAGTTGCCGAAAAAGCTGACAAGGCAAGCAAAGGCGTAGCAGGTTTGACTGAAGCTTTGGGAAAAGTTGCAGAACAATCAGCACTTGCAGCAGCTGAGAATACTCAAGCCCTCAATGGCTTTGCAGAAGGTGATGAAATCGTCGTTACCGATGATAATGGTATCAAATCTATCAAAAAAGCTACCAAAGAAGACGTTGAGCAGGACGAATTTGGCGGACTGGGCTTGAAAGAAGTTGCAGCGAAACATGACCAAAGTCTTGCTGATTTGACCGCTGAGGCTGAAAGAGCCAAAAAGGCTGCCGAACAAGCCGCATTTGCAGCAATCGAAAATGCCCAAGAACTCAACGGTTTCAAAGAAAAAGATGAAATCATCGTTACCGATGACAATGGTGTTAAGTCTGTCAAAACAGCAACCAAAGAAGATGTTGAGGCCGACGAGTTTAAAGGTCTGGGCTTGAAAGAAGTTGTCGCAACGCACGATGAAGCGTTGGGTGACTTGACTGAAACCGTCAACGACAACAGCGAGGCATTAGTAAAAACCGCGGAAGTTGTTAACGCTATCAGCGCAGATGTGAATGCTAATAAAGCGGCAATCGAAACTAAAGCTGACAAAGCTGATTTCGAAGAATTGGCAAAATACACTGCCGACATGGGCAAAAAAGTTAACGATATCGGTGATGAAGTAACTGCCCTGAGCGACGCGACTAGCGCAGCTATCACTCGTCACGATAAAGAAATCGTTGACTTGGCACAAGCAGGTCTGAAAGCGACCGAGGCTTTAGAAGCTAACCGTCAAGACATCGACGCCAACAAAGCGGCAATCGCTGAAAATACTGCTTCTCTGAAAGAACAAGAGAAAGCTAACGAAGGTTTCAACAATGCGATTGCCAGCCTGGATGAAGATATCAGTACTTTGAAAAAAGTAGGTTTGGCTGCAGCTGATGCGTTAGAAGTTAACCGCCAAGATATTGATGCTAACAAAGCAGCAATTGATAAAAAAGCCGACAAAGCTGATTTCGAAGAATTGGCAAAATATACTGACAATATGGGCAAAAAAGTTAACGACATCGGTGATGAAGTAACTGCCCTGAGCGACGCAACTAGCGCGGCTATCACTCGCCAAGATAAAGACATCGTTGATTTGGCGAAGGGCTTGCAGCTTGCGGCAGAAGCTGTAGAAGACAATCGTAAAGAAATTGATGCCAGCAAAGCAGCAATTGACAAAAAAGCCGATAAAGCTGATATCGAGACTGCTAAAAAAGCAGCTGTTGAAGCTGAAAAATCAGCTAAGTCTGTACAAGGTTCTGTTGAAGTTGCCCAAAAATCTGCTGAAACTGCTGAAGGCCATGCTAAAGCCGCACAAGCATCCGCTGTTACTGCCAATAATGTAGCAAGTGCGGCGCAAACTGCTGCTGCTCAAGCTCAAGATGCAGTGAAAGCCAATGCAGCACAAGTTGCCGCTAACAAAGCCGATATTGCGACACTGCAAACAGCAAGCAACCAACACGCTGCCGGTATTGCTAAAAACTCAGCGCGTATCGACAGCTTGGACAAAAACGTAGCTAATCTGCGCAAAGAGACCCGCCAAGGTCTGGCAGCACAAGCAGCCCTCAGCGGTCTGTTCCAACCTTACAGCGTTGGTAAGTTCAACGTTACCGCTGCTTTGGGTGGTTTCAAATCTGACACCGCAGTTGCAGTCGGTGCAGGCTACCGCTTTAATGAAAACTTTGCAGCTAAAGCCGGTCTTGCAGTGGGCACCTCTTCAGGCAGCTCCGCATCTTACAACGTAGGCGTGAACTACGAATGGTAATACCGGTTTAGTGTTAAATAGGTATCAAACCCGCAGCTACTGCTGCGGGTTTTTTGTTTTGTCTGGCGGGTTTGCTCAAGCGTACATGAATCTCGAAGAAAAGGCTTAACTCCTGATGCCTATACATAAAGAGAGGTCGTCTGAAAACCCAATTTCAGTTTTCAGACGACCTCTCTTATATTTCCTGCTGATTACATTCCGGGGAACATTCCTTTCATACCCTTCATGCCTTTTGCCATACGCATCAGTTTGCCCAGTCCTTTTCCGCTGAACATTTTCATGACTTGTTGCGATTGTTCAAACTGTTTGAGCATTTTGTTGACTTCCTCTACGCTGGTGCCGGCGCCTGCGGCAATGCGGCGTTTGCGGCTGGCTTTGAGCAGGGCTGGATTAGCGCGTTCTTTGGGCGTCATGGAGTTGATGATGGCTTCGACTTTACCCATGGCTTTTTCTGCCGTGCCTTCGGGAATTTGTTTGGAAATCTGGCCTAGTTCTCCCGGCATTTTTGACATCAGGCTTTCCAGTCCGCCCATATTGCGCATTTGCTGGATTTGTTCTTTAAAGTCATTGAGGTCGAAGCCTTTGCCTTTTTGCAGCTTCTTCGCCATTTTGGCGGCAGCTTCTTCGTCTATGCCTTTTTGGACATCTTCAATCAGGCTTAACACGTCGCCCATGCCGAGGATACGGCTGGCGATGCGGTCCGGGTAGAAGGGTTCGAGTCCTGTGATTTTTTCACCGATACCGATAAATTTGATGGGTTTTCCGGTAACGTGGCGTACAGACAATGCCGCACCACCGCGTGAATCGCCGTCCATTTTGGTCAGGATGACACCGGTCAGCGGAAGGGCTTCGTTGAATGCTTGTGCGGTGTTTACAGCGTCTTGACCTAACATGGCATCGACGACGAATAAGGTTTCGACGGGATTGACGGCTGCGTGCAGCGCTTTGATTTCATTCATCATCTCTTCGTCAATCGCCAAGCGTCCGGCAGTATCGACCATCAAAACGTCGTAAAAGTGTTTTTTTGCATAA
Organism: Neisseria lactamica; assembly: GCA_001067655.1. Taxonomy (GTDB): domain Bacteria; phylum Pseudomonadota; class Gammaproteobacteria; order Burkholderiales; family Neisseriaceae; genus Neisseria; species Neisseria lactamica_B. Next base: position 1,591 of record JUNU01000144.1, on the reverse strand, counting down.
TCAATCGCAGCAGTGGCAATTTCGACAGGTTTCTGATTGGCATCGGAAGGGAAGAAGTCGATGCCGACTTGCTCAGCCAAAAGGCGCAACTGTTCGATAGCGGCAGGGCGGTACACGTCGGCTGAAACGACCAAGACTTTTTTCTTCTGTTCATTTTTCAGCAGGCGGGCGAGTTTGCCGACGGTGGTGGTTTTACCGGCACCTTGCAGACCTGCCATTAAAACGACAGCAGGCGGTACGGCCGCCAAGTCTAAAGAGGAATTTTCCTTACCCATCAATTCGATTAGGGCTTGATTGACGACGCCGATAAAGGCTTGATCAGGGGTCAGGCTGCCGGTAACTTCTTGTCCGAGCGCTTTTTCTTTGACGTTGTTGACAAATTCTTTTACGACGGGCAGGGCTACGTCTGCTTCAAGCAGGGCAAGGCGGACTTCCCGCAATGCCTCTTTGATGTTGTCTTCTGTCAGTTTTGCTTGACCGCGGATATTTTTGAAAACTTTACTAAAGCGGTTGGTTAAGTTGTCTAACATGCTTGTCCTTGTAATGATAATAGCTGCCCTGTTCGAGGCATTCTTTGCTAAAATAAAATTGAGATTATTTTACACTATCGCGTGCGGTTATGTATGCGCGCCAAGAAAGTTTGTTATGCCGACTATCCTGATTTGCCTGATGCTGGTGTATGCCGGATTGGGTATATTCGTTTGGTTCAACCACAAGACCCGAGAGATTAAAGATTATCCTCTAAAAGCCGAATTAGCTGTTTTGGGTGCTGCGCTGACCATGCACGGTGCCGTATTGCTTATGCCTGTCATCCAAGACAAGATTTTGATTATGGGCTTTGGGTATTCCATCAGTTTGATTGTATGGTTGATGCTGCTGGTGTATTTCGTTGGTAGTTTTTTCTATCGTCTGCGCGGATTGCAGCTGCTTTTATACCCTTGTGCAGCGGTTACCTTGTTATTGGGTGCGCTGTTTCCGGGTAAATATGTCGGTTACCAAATCAATGATTTGCCGTTTATGTCGCACATTGGTACATCGCTGCTGGCATACGGTTTATTCGGCATTGTGACATTGTTTGCCGTTTTGATTTTGCTGCTCAACCGTAACCTGCATAGGCGACGTGTTTCCAGTTTGTCCGGTTTTCTGCCGTCTTTACTGAGTTTGGAAAAGCTCATGTTCCAAGGGATGTGGGTAGGTTTTATCTTATTAACCTATTCGGTTGTCAGCGGAACATTTTTTGCAGAGGCGGTATTCGGTAAACCTGTTACATTTACCCATAAAACCATATTCGGCATTCTTTCATGGATAATTTACGGTGCGTTGCTGCTTAAACACAGTATGACGGCATGGCGGGGCAAAAAAGCAGCCGTTTGGACAATCATCGGGTTTGTCAGCCTAATGTTCGCTTATGTAGGAAGCAAGTTTGTATTGGAAATCTTGCTGCAGCGTTAAGATGAGAGTTATTCGGGTAATAGTGTATTTGGATTAATAAAGGTCGTCTGAAAGGGATTTCAGACGACCTTTGCTGTTTTTGATTTGAAATAAAAGTCTTTGTATTTCAGGTTGTTGTTAGGTTTTGCGGAATTTTTTG
>JUNU01000143.1 GCA_001067655.1 Neisseria lactamica | reverse complement strand
ACCTTTTTCTGTTATGGAAAGTTGCACTTCAAATGCGAATCCGCCGACCTTTTTGATTTCATTCAAACAGCCTTTGCTATAACGGTATTTACTTCACTTATCAAACTTGCCCATAAAACATTTTAAACCTACAATGCCGCTGTTTATCACATCTCCGAGTCCATCATGTTCTTCGTCCTTTCCCCCGCCAAAAACCTCAATGAAAAAGACCCTGCGCCCGTCAAAGAATTCACCCAACCCGACCTCTTGGCTGAAGCCGAAATCCTGATGCGCCAATTGCGTGAACTCGCCCCGCAGCAAATCGCCGAGCTGATGCACGTTTCCGACAAAATCGCCCTCTTAAACGCCGAGCGCAACGCCGAATGGCATACGCCCTTTACCCCCGACAACGCCAAACAGGCAGTCTTTATGTTCAACGGCGACGTTTACGAAGGCATCGCCGCAGACACCCTCAAACCCGAACAAATCCAATATCTGCAACAACACGTCCGCCTGCTTTCCGGCCTCTACGGCGTCCTGCGCCCGCTGGATTTGATGCAGCCCTACCGCTTAGAAATGGGAACGGCGTTTGCCAACACACGCGGTAAGAACCTGTATGAATTTTGGGGCGACATCATCACCGACCTGCTGAACGACACCCTTGCCCAAGCAGGCAGCAACATATTGGTTAACCTCGCTTCGCAAGAATATTTCAAATCCGTCAACACTAAAAAACTCAAAGCCCGCCTGATTACTCCCGTTTTCAAAGATGAAAAAAACGGCAAATACAAAATCATCAGCTTCTACGCCAAACGCGCGCGCGGACTGATGGTACGCTACGCGGCGGAACACCATATCACCGACCCTGAAATGCTGAAAAATTTCGATTACGAAGGCTACGCATTTAACGCAGCAGCGTCGAATGAGTCCGAATGGGTGTTCATGCGTAAAGAACAAACCAAGTAAAAACAAAAAACTAAATATTCCCCTAAAAATTTCGCTTGGCAAACCCGACAAATTTCATTATTATTTCGGCTTCAAGAAACGGAAGCGTGGCAGAGCGGTTTAATGCAACGGTCTTGAAAACCGTCGAGGGTTGATAGCCCTCCGTGAGTTCGAATCTCACCGCTTCCGCCATTTCTTGAAAATAGAAAAACCAAATAAAAATGAAGTGAAGCCCAGCCAACAGCATTTTTATTTGGTTTTACTTTATTCTACGGAAACGTGGCAGAGAGGCTGAATGCAGCGGACTCGAAATCCGCTGAGGGTGCAAATCCTCCGTGGGTTCGAATCCCACCGTTTCCGCCAAACCGGACAAAAGCTGCTCTTTCCATAGCAGCTTTTTTTGAATTTGCCTCCCAAGTATTGGCTATGTATAGGGGATGGACCCAACTTCAAGGGGCATTCAGTTTTCAGACGACTTTGGATTCGGATTTCAAGTGCATCAGTGGTTGGAACAGATTCAAAAATAAAACACTTGGCGTTTCGTAACCAAGTGTTTTTCTTTGGCGGATAAGAATGTTAATGTGTTGCATTGCAGGAAAGGCCGGTATGCTACCGCATACCGGCCTTTTTCTGTTATGGAAAGTTGCACTTCAAATGCGAATCCGCCGTCGTCTGAA
>JUNU01000142.1 GCA_001067655.1 Neisseria lactamica | reverse complement strand
AGATAGTACGGCAAGGCGAGGCAACGCCGTACTGGTTTAAAGTTAATCCACTATTGAAGTTGTATCAAGGTTTTTGTTGTAGGGCGGTAACCGAAATTTTATCTGTAATTGAATTTACGGCCGAATGATAGAAAATGATGTAAAAAATCCCCACTGAAAAGTAGGGATTTTGCTTTGCAATTCTTTTGCTTAACCTTTGCGGGCAGGCAATTTTTCTTTAATGCGGGCCGCTTTACCGGTCAGGCCGCGCAGGTAGTACAGTTTGGCGCGACGGACGTCACCGCGGCGTTTTACTTCAATTTTTTCTACGGTAGGGGAGTAGAGTTGGAAAGTACGCTCAACGCCTTCGCCGCTGGAAATTTTGCGGACGATGAAGTTGCTGTTCAAGCCGCGGTTACGACGGGCGATAACAACGCCTTCGTAAGCTTGCAGACGGCTGCGTGAACCCTCTACTACGCGTACGGAAACGACTACGGTGTCGCCCGGTGCGAATTCAGGGATATCTTTGTTCAGGCGAGCAATTTCTTCTTGCTCTAATTGTTGAATCAGGTTCATTGTTTTTCCTAAATTATGATTGGATTTCCTGTTGCTCTTGCAAAATTTCTTTTAAGAGGCGGGATTCCTTTGGGATTAAACTGCGCTTTTCCAGCAGGTCTGGTCTGCGCTCCAGGGTGCGCCGCAGCGATTGTTTCAACCGCCATTCGGCTATCAAGCCATGATTGCCCGAACGCAATACGTCAGGGACGGTCATGCCTTGGAATTCTAAAGGTTTGGTGTAATGGGGGCAGTCTAATAGGTCGTCTGAAAACGAATCCTGTTCGGCTGACTGTATGTCGCCCAATACGCCGGGTATCAGTCTGAGTACGGCATCCATCAGCATCATGGCGGGCAGCTCTCCGCCGGAAACGACAAAGTCGCCTATGCTGATTTCTTCATCGACGCTGCTTTGCAGCAGGCGTTCGTCAATTCCTTCGTATCGTCCGCAAAGCAGTATGAGATGCGGGGATTTTGCAAGTTCTACGGCTTTTTTGTGGGTCAGCGGTTGACCTTGCGGACTAAGGTAGATGACTTTTGCAGGCGCTGAAGATGTTTGTTTGGCTTCTTCTATCGCTGCTTGCAGCGGCGGCGCCATCATAATCATTCCCGGACCTCCGCCAAAGGGGCGATCGTCAATATAGCCGAGTTTGTTGTCGGCGAATTTGCGGGGATTGATGGCTTGGAATTGCCAAAGGTTTTGTTTTTTTGCGCGACCGGTTACGCCGTATTTGGTAATGCTGTCGAACATTTCGGGGAAGATGGTGATGGCTTGTATCAACATCAGTAGTCTAAGCCCCAGTCGGCGGTAATAGTTTTGCCTTCGGTATCGACGGTTTCGATGTGGTTGGATACGAACGGGATCAGGATTTGGCCATGTTCACCATTAATCATCAAAACATCGTTGGCGCCGGTTTCCATCAGGTTTGTGACTTTGCCGAGCACGATATTGTCTTTGTTGACAACGGTCATGCCGACTAAATCTGCCCAATAATATTCGTCTTCCTCGGTAGGAGCGAATTCTTCTCGGGGGATTTCGATGGTATAGCCGCGCAGGGCAAAAGCTTGATCGCGATCATCTATGCCTTCGAATTTAACCTGAAGCTCTCCGCTGACGATTTTGCCGGCTTCGAGTGTAACGTTCAGGGTTTTACCGTCTTTGCTTAACTGCCACTCAGGGTAGTCCAGGAGGCTGTCGGCGTATTCTGTATTGGCGGCTATTTTGAGCCAGCCTTTGATGCCGAATACGCCTTTGATGTAGCCCATGGCTACCCGTTGTCGAGTGTCGGTCATAGCAAGATTAGCCGGTGATTAAGCAGCAGCTTTTTGTTCTTTGATCAGTTTTGCAACTGCTTCGCTGACTTGTGCGCCTTGGGCGATCCAGTGGTTCAGGCGGTCGGCTTGGAGGCGTACGCGCTCTTGTTTTTCATTGGCAACAGGGTTGTAGAAGCCAACGCGCTCAATGAAGCGGCCGTCGCGGCGGTTGTGGGAGTCAGCAACGACTACGTGGAAGAAGGGACGGTGTTTAGAACCACCGCGAGCCAAACGGATAACTACCATTTTGAGTCCTTTTGAGAAAATCGGATAGATAAGAAACCGCTAATTTTAGGATATTTTGCGTTGTTCATGCAAGTTTTTATTTGTTTTTGTTGCTGTTTTGCGGAGTGGTCAGGTTGAGGCGTGCTTGGCACAAAGTGTTGTCTTCTTCTGAAGGGGTGATGGTAAAGCCTGATTTTTCAGCAAGTTTAAGCATAGGGGTGTTGGATTTGAGTATTTGGGCACTCATGACGCGGTAGCCTTGTTGTGTTGCCGATTGGATAATCAGCTTCATCATTTCCGTTGCCAACCCTTTGCCGCGCACGTTTTCGGCAAGTGTGATGCCGAATTCGCATTCGTTGCGGTTGATACGGCTGAAGCGGCTGACGGCGACGATGAGGTCGTCTGAATTGCGCGCCGCCCATGCGGCTTCGCTGTGGTAGTCGAGTTTGCTGAAGCGTGCGAGGGTGGGGATGGGCAATTCGTTGGTATGGGTCATAAAACGGGTGTAGCGCGCTTGTGGAGACAGGCTGCGGACGAATTGCTGCTTGGCTTCCGCGTCTTCGGGGGTGAAGGGGCGGATGGTTACGGTTTCGCCGTTTTTAAGGGTAAGCGTGGCAGGATGCTCGGTCGGGTAGGGGGCGAGCACGTTTTGGATGGGGGCTTCGCTTTCGGTTTTTGCGCCCAAAAGTTCGGCGGCGGCTTCTCCTGTGTTGCGGAGGAACTCGGCGGCAGTCGGATTTTTGCTGCGCAGGTATTCCGCCGCGGTTTGCACTTTGGCGGCGGCCTGTTCGAGCTTGAGGGTGGCTATATTGGTTGGTTTATTTTTGGGGGAAGGAAGTTCGTCAGCATGCAAGACAAAGTCGCTGCTGTATTGGTCGCCGTTGAGGTTGAGCAGGATTTTTCCGATGTATTGTTGCCGTTGACTGAGTGTGTTTAGGGTGTGCAGGAGCTGGTTGAGGGTGTGCGTATTGTCGAGTTGGGCGAAACGGGCGATGTGTTCGCTGTCCAGTGTAGAGAACGGCGGGAGTGCGGCGGTGGTTCTGCCTTGATTGCATACGGTCAGGATGTCGCCATAGGCGGTATGGCGTTGGAAACTGAATTGCACGGCGTTATGCACGGTGTGTTGATAAGCCGGCAGACACAGGGCTTCGGCAAGCAGGGGCAGGTCTTTTGATGCGAGGGCTTTGGTAATGTTTCTTGCCTGCGGGGTTTTCAGACGACCTTTTTTGGGTGTGGCGATGCGTAGCTGTTCTTTTTGCAGTTGGTCGGCAATGTTGCGGAACGATACGGCTTGCAGGGCTTGTTCGGGACGGTCGAAATGCAGGAGGTCGTCTGAAAAGTGGCTGCTGACAAGCAGGGGTTTGGCAGTGTGTTTCGCCAGCATGCTCAGGGTGCGGGTTAGATTTTTTTCGTCAGGACTGTCGGTCGGGGCAACGATGGCGAGTAGGGCTTCGGTATGGGTGTTTTGAAGTTGTTGGCTGGCGATGCTGTGGTAATGGGCAGGCGTGGGTGTGCTGCCGATGTAGCCTTGGCGGATGTTTGGCTGCTCGGTGGGGAATTGGAGTTTTAGGTTTTGAGGCGCGCAGGTTTCCAGCCACTCGGCAGGAGTGTTGGACAGGATGTTGATGCTGTTTAGAGGAGGGAGGTCGGATAAACGTGCGTGCAGGGCGGCTTCGAGTTCGCTGCTGCTGAATGTGGCGAGGAAGTTACAATGACGCGCAAGGCAGCGTAACACGGCTTTTTCGGTGTCGTCCGAACGGTGGGTAACGTGGAGGATAAGCGGGGTGTGACGGGTGAAATGGCGGATGGCGCTGAACAGGTTGCGTTGGTTTTCGGCTGGGTTATGCTCGATGACGGCGACTTTGGTGTGTCGGTTGTGTCCGAAACGGTTGAGCCAGCCGGCGGAAGTGGTGGGGCTGAGCGGATAGTTGAGGCTGATGTGGCGTGAAATGCCCTGTCCCATTTTTTGCAGCATCAGGTTGATTTCGCTGCTGACGGAGGCGTGTCCGGTCAGAAGGGCGGTGTAGCCTGCCGGATGGTCGGGTTGGGAACTGATGTTGAGGCTTTGCGATGGAAGCTGCACGCCCGCGGGGCTGCACACGCTGATGTTGAGTTCGTTGCCGTGGTGTTTTTTGATGGCGGTTTCGGCGGTCTGCCATTCGTCGTCAGACAGGCTTTCCCAGTCTTGGATGAGGATAATGTGGCCGAACTGTTTTTTGCGGCAGGATTTGAACAGGGCGTCGTAGCTGTCAGGCGGTGTTACGGCGATGACGAGGTCGGCGCTGCCGGGGATTTTGTTGAGATTGGTGTAGGAGGTGAGTCCGGCAACTGTGCGGTGGCGTAGGTTGACGGGTGTGATTTGACCTTGAAACGGTGCGCTCAGGAGGTTGCTTAGGATGCGTTCGCCCAGGCTGTATGGGCGTTCGCTCGCGCCCACGAGGATGATGTGGTTGGGCATGAAGAAGTAGCTGGACATGGATTTGGCGGACATGGTGCCTCCTTTTCGGTGTGAGGATGGTGCGTTTCAGACGACCTTTCGGGCGGTTTGGGTTGGAAGGGTTGCCGTGTGTAAATGAACCGGATTCGGTGTTTATTATTTGTTTTTGTTGTAAATGAAAAGTTTGTTTGCTGTTTGGTATGGCGAACATGCAAACTATAAATGATTTAATTATTTATATGAATTATATATGACAAATGGCATAAAAGGTCGTCTGAAAGGCGGGAACGTAAGGGTTTGTTCTTTTCAGACGACCTTTTATAGGCTTGGGGTGTGGCAATTTGTTTACAAGCCCCGATTGGCAACATTCATAGTCAATTAGTTTTAGGATGCGGCTTTTCCGCTTTGCCGTTCGCTTTCTTTTTGGGCAGGATAAAGTGCATTTTCAAACCATTCGGCTTGATGTTTTCAGCCATGATTTTGCCGTTGTGCTGCTCCATGATGTGCTGGGTTAGGGCAAGGCCTAAGCCTGTGCCTGGTTTGCTGGCGCTGGAGTCGGCACGGTAAAAGGCGGTGAAAATGTGCGGCAGTTGCATTTCGTCCACGCCGGGGCCGTTGTCGGTAACATCGACAATCCAATGCTTGCTGTCTTGTCCGATGTTGACGCGGATGGTGCTGCCTTCGGGACTGTAATTGATGGCGTTGCGGATAACGTTGTCAAACGCGCGGTACAAATAGCCTTCGTTGGCGCAGACCGTAGCATTTTCGGGGATTCTGGGTTCGACCGAAAGGGTAACGGTTTGTTTGTTCTGCTGGGCGATGCTTTGGTTGTCTTCCACGATGTTTTTCAGGAAGGAGACGAGTTTCAGGCTTTCTTTTTCCAGCGGGATGTTGGACGTTTCCAAACGGGAAAGCGTCAGCAACTCGCCGACCAAGGTATCCATGCGGGTCAATTCGCCTTCCAGCCTTTTCAGGTATTGCTCCTGCTTTTGCGGCTGCGCCTGAATCAGTCCGACAATCGCCTGCATGCGCGCCAAGGGAGAGCGCATTTCGTGGGAGACGTGATGAAGCAGGTGGCGTTCTTTGGCAACGAGTTTTTCCAGTTTTTCCGCCATTTTGTCGAACTGGATGGCAAGGTGGGACAATTCGTCGTCGCGGTCATCCACTTGCTGGGAAATACGGGTTTCAAGTTCGCCGTTTGCCACCCTGTCCATACCGCTGCCCAAGATTTTGATGGGCTTAGTAATGTTGCTGGCAAGGATGTACGCCATCAACAGACCGACGACGATAATGAAAGACAGGATGATGAATTCGTGCCAAATCGGGGCGAGCGGCAGACCAGGAATAAATAGCGGGCTGGGTAGGCGTTGCGCCTGATGGCTGTCCCAGCCTTTGATAAAGAAGAGGTATTCTTCACCGAAACGGTCATACTCGATGTGTGCCAAATCGGAATTGGGATTATTAATGGCAAACACGCGGGCGCGTTCGATAGTGTGTCCGTCGATGTTGCGGTCAAGGATGTCTTTTTTCTCGTCGCCCAAAATGACGTAAACGGAATTGGAGACTGGGCTGTCTTCCCATTCCGCCAAAATTTCGCGAGCACCGCTGTCCCCGCGCGCCCTAAAGGCGGAGAGGATGCTGTTCATCAAAGTGGTTTCGATGGTGCGGCGTTGGTTGAATTGGTTTTCGGCAAGGGTGTTTTGCACCAGCCAAAAAGAAAAACTCGCCACAAAGATTGCGCAGACGATGACTGCGCAAAATGTGGCGAAGATGCGTTGAAACAGTTTCATTGATCTGTTTTATCTTTAGTTTTTAACAAACAGGTAGCCCAAGCCCCGTACGGTCTGAATCAGCGAGGCATCGCCCAGTTTGTGGCGGATGCTGGAGATATGGACGTCGATGCTGCGGTCGAATTTTGCCAGTTTGCGGTCAAGCGCTTCGATGGACAAAGTTTCTTTGCTGACGACTTGTCCTGCATGGCGCATCAAGACTTCGAGCAGGTTGAACTCGGTGCTGGTCAGCTCAAGCGGAGTGTCTTTGATGGTCGCCTGACGTTTGGCAGGGTACAGGACAACATCGCTGACGGAAATGCTGTTTGGCGCGTTGTTCGGCTCGCCGCTTTGTTGGGCGCGGCGCAGGATGGCATTGATGCGTGCCAACAGTTCGCGCGGGGTGCAAGGTTTCGGAACATAGTCGTCCGCACCCATTTCCAATCCGATGATGCGGTCGATGTCGTCGCCTTTAGCGGTCAGCATGATGATGGGGACAGTGCTTTGCGAGCGGACGTTTTTCAATACGTCCAAGCCGTTCATTTTCGGCATCATGGAGTCTAATACCACGACATCGTACTGACCGGTCAGGATTTCGTGTACACCGGCTTCGCCGTCCGGAACGCTGTGGACGTTCAATCCTTCGGCAGTAAGGTATTCGGTGAGCAATTCGGTCAGCAAAGCGTCGTCATCTACGAGTAATACGCGACTCATGGGATTTCCTTTTCGTGATTGTATGCGCTACGCAAACCCGAAATAAACGGGTGCGGCGGATAGTGATGGCTAATCTTAACACGCATTTTGAGTTTTTTGATAGCTTGTTTTCCTATGCTTTTGCGCTTTTTTGCATTGCAGGGACGCTGTCTTTACATTTTCAGACGACCCCTGTACCAAATCCCCAAAATATACGCCGGATACGCGCCAAACGGACGGCAAAATGATGCTGGTAAAGGCTGCGTTCGAGAAAGGACGGAGGGATTCTAAAACAGGTCGTCTGAAAACGTATTCGGGCTTTCAGACGACCTGTTTGATGTTAGAATGATTGCTTATATCTATCAATCAATAACAAGGGGCTTGTCGATATGTCCTTATCCATTGACGAACAGCTTTTGCCGCACCGCAATGCCATCGATGAAATCGATGCCGAGATTTTGCGCCTGTTGAACGAGCGCGCAGGCCATGCGCACGCCATCGGCGAATTGAAAGGAACGGGCGCAGTATACCGTCCCGAGCGCGAAGTGGCGGTATTGAGGCGGATTCAGAGTTTGAACCAAGGCCCGTTGCCTGACGAGTCCATCGCAAGACTGTTTCGCGAAGTGATGAGCGAATGCTTGGCGTTGGAGCGTCCGCTGACGATTGCCTACCTCGGTCCGCAGGGAACGTTTACCCAGCAGGCAGCCATCAAACATTTCGGACATGCCGCCCATACTGCCGCTTTTCAAACCATAGACCAATGTTTCCGTCAAGTCGAAACGCGGCAGGCGGATTATTTGGTCGCGCCGGTTGAAAACTCGACCGAAGGCTCGGTCGGCCGTACCTTAGACTTATTGGCAGTAACCGCATTGAAAGCCTGCGGCGAAGTCATTGTCCGCATCCATCACAACCTCTTGCGTAAAGGTACGCACGAATTGGGCGGCATCACAAAAGTCTTCGCCCACGCCCAAGCGCTGGCGCAATGCAACGACTGGCTCGGACGCAACCTGCCCAACGCCGAGCGCATCGCCGTTTCCAGCAACGGAGAGGCGGCAAGGCTGGTGGCAGAATCAGACGACCCCAGTATCGCCGCCATTGCAGGGCGTACCGCAGCCGATATTTACCATTTGAACTATGTCGCCGAATGTATCGAAGACGAGCCGAATAACACCACGCGCTTCTTGGTCATGGGGCATCAAGATACAGGCAGCAGCGGCAACGACAAAACCTCGCTGGCAGTCTCCGCGCCCAACCGCGCCGGTGCTGTCGCTTCGTTGTTGCAGCCGTTTACCGAATCAGGCATTTCCATGACCAAGTTCGAAAGCCGCCCGAGCAAATCCGCGCTGTGGGAATACCTGTTCTTCATTGATATCGAAGGACATCAAAACGACGAAAAAGTCCAAAACGCACTGCGGCTCTTGAGCGAACGCGCATCGTTTGTCAAAGTCATCGGCTCTTATCCGGCAGCCGTTTTGTAATGTGGCGGGAATGAAGAAGGTCGTCTGAACATTCAGACGACCTGTTTTTTGCTAAACAAGGGTCGTCTGAAATATTGAACACATTTTTTCAGAATTAATCAGACTTCGGTATGGATGCCGCGCTTTTTAAAGGATGCTTTTACACGCTCATGCCAGTCTTTGATAAACAGCGGCGCAGTTCTTTTGAACAGCAGGCCTTTTCAGACAGCCATTGCACGTCAAACGGGAACTGACGGGCAAATCCATGTCGGGAAGTGCAGTAGCGGAATATCGGTTCGAGCGGCGCATCCAGCCAGACGCTGCGGGTGTAAGTCAGCATGATATTGACCGTTGTGGGTAAAGATGGGGATATTGATAAGAGTAGTGCAGTTGGTATCAGTTCATAATGGCATTGAACGACGTGGGTTGGTTTTGTATAGATAAAGGAATAAATAAAGGTCCTTGGATTCGGATTTCAAGTGCAACACTAGGGTACCAGTGGTTGGAACAGATT
>JUNU01000141.1 GCA_001067655.1 Neisseria lactamica | reverse complement strand
TGGCCTTTTCTGTTATGGAAAGTTGCACTTCAAATGCGAATCCGCCGACCTTTTATTTAGATTCAGGCTTTAAATTTAAGCCACTTGGGTTTGATGCTCGTCGCCATTGCGTTCGCGGATTTTACCCAAGCGGTAAACCGTTTCGCCTTGTTCGGTTAAGAATGCCTGCACCGCGTCGGCATCTTCTTCGGCAATCACGACCACCATGCCGATGCCGCAATTGAAAGTGCGGTACATTTCTTGCGTTTCCACATTGCCTGCCTGTTGCAGCCATTGGAACAGTTTGGGCAATTCCCATGCTTTGGCGTCGATTTGGGCGACGGTGTTTTCCGGCAGGATGCGCGGCACGTTTTCGGTAATGCCGCCGCCGGTGATGTGCGCCATGCCTTTGATGGTGAATTTTTCCAAAGCAGCGAGGATAGGTTTCACATACAGGCGGGTCGGGGCGATGATGGTTTCGCGAAGGGTTTTACCGTTGTCGAACTCGGCATCTAAATCGGGATTGTCGCGCGCGATGATTTTGCGGACGAGGGAGTAGCCGTTGGAATGCGCGCCGTTGGAAGCCAGACCCAACACGATATCGCCCGCTTTGATGCTGCGGCCGTTGATGACGCTTTCTTTTTCGACCACGCCGACGGCAAAGCCCGCCAAGTCGTATTCGCCTTCGGGATACATGCCGGGCATTTCGGCGGTTTCGCCGCCGATGAGGGCGCAGCCGGATTCTTCGCAGCCTTGGGCGATACCTTTAATTACGTCGGTGGCGCGGGTGACATCGAGTTTGCCGCAGGCGAAATAGTCGAGGAAGAATAAAGGTTCTGCGCCTTGAACCAAAATGTCGTTGACGCTCATGGCGACAAGGTCGATGCCGACGGTGTCGTGTTTGTCCCAGTCGAAGGCTAGTTTGAGCTTGGTGCCCACGCCGTCTGTGCCGCTGACGAGAACGGGATTTTTGTATTTTTTGCTGATTTCGACCAATGCGCCGAAGCCGCCCAAATCACCCAACACTTCGGGACGCATGGTGCGTTTGGCAAAAGGTTTGATGTTTTCGACCAGTTGATCGCCGGCGTCAATGTCCACGCCTGCGTCGCGGTAGCTCAATGAAGTGCTCATGAAAGGGTTCCTTAATCGTGATTGGGACGGAAAAACGATGGGGCGTATTTTACCTTATTTTGCAGGCGCGGGCTTGGATTTTTCGGTTATTTTGTAAACAATCTGAGGTTTCAGACGACCTCATTTATTCTGTTATACTGGACGGCTAGGGGTCGTCTGAAAACGATTGCGGCGGCTTCCGCTGAAACACACATGGAAAGGTTTTATGTATCAGAAAAAAACGCGCGGCATGAAGCCGTGGATCATTATGGGCTGCGTGATTGCGGCTTTTGTCTGGCTGCTGTACGCGCTGGGCGACATCCTGACGCCGTTTATTGTGGCGGCAGTATTGGCTTATGTATTGAATCCGCTCGTGGAATGGTTGCAGAAAAAACGGATCAAACGCGCCCCGGCTTCCATGATCGTGATGGTATTGGCGCTGCTGTTGCTGCTGTCGCTGATGCTGATTATCGTGCCTATGCTGATCAACCAGTTCAACAATATGGTCAGCCGCATTCCCCAAATCGTCGATTTTACGCAAAACAGGCTGCTGCCTTGGCTGAACCATGTGGCGGGCAATTATGTTCATATCGATCAGGATTCGGTAGTCAAATGGTTGCAGTCGCATACGGGCGAATTGAGCAACACGCTCAAGGCTTGGATGCCGACGCTGATGCGCCAAAGCGGCAACGTCATCAGCGGCATGAGCAACCTGATACTGTTGCCGCTCTTGCTGTATTATTTCCTTTTGGACTGGAAACGCTGGTCTTACGGCATCAGCGCGCTGGTTCCGCGCCGATTTATCGACACTTATACGCGCATCACCAGCAATATGGATGAAGTTTTGGGCGAGTTCCTGCGCGGGCAGTTGATGGTGATGCTGATTATGGGGCTGGTGTACGGGGTCGGGCTGATGTTGGTCGGACTGGATTCCGGCTTCGCCATCGGTATGATTGCCGGTATTTTGGTGTTTATCCCGTATTTGGGCGCGTTTACCGGACTTTTGCTGGCAACCGTCGCCGCTTTGCTGCAATTTAGCACATGGAACGGTCTGATTATGGTGTGGGTAGTGTTCGCTATCGGACAATTCCTCGAGAGCTTTATCGTTACCCCGAAAATCGTCGGCGACCGCATCGGTCTGTCGCCTTTCTGGGTGATTTTCTCGTTGATGGCTTTCGGACAACTCATGGGCTTCGTCGGCATGCTCGCCGGTCTGCCGCTTGCCGCCGTAACCTTAGTCCTGCTGCGCGAAGGTGTGAATGCTTATTTCCACAGCCGTTTTTACAAACACAAATAAAAGGACAAAAGGTCGTCTGAAAACGGATATGGGTTTTCAGACGACCTCCCAGCCTCTCTTCGACAGCCATGTTGAACAATTTTGCACTTTGGTTTATATCTGGTTTCCTGTCGATGTTGATATGGGAAGTGCTTCCCGTAGACGACGGATATAGCTTTCCGAAAAAAATGAAGGTGTTAATCCTGTTTTCCATCATCATGGCTGTTTTGCAAACCTTTTTCTTTCCGATAATCACTCCCTAAAATCACTTATATAAAGGACCATATGTTAGCCATCATCGGCGGCAGCAGCCTGACCAAGCTGCACGAATTGAGCATCACCGACCGCAAAATCGTCCGCACCCCCTACGGACTGACCAGCAGCCCCGTCTTAAGTGGCAAACTGGGCAGTCAGGACATCATCTTCCTTGCGCGGCACGGCTTCGGCCATACCGTCGCGCCGCATGAAATCAACTACCGTGCCAACATCTGGGCGTTGCATTCCATAGGTGTGGAATACATCGTCGCCGTTTCCTCCGTCATCAGCATCAACGACCGCTTTGAAAACGGCGCGCTCGTCCTGCCTGATGACTTGATCGACTACACCTACGGTCGTAAAGACACCTTTTTTGAAGGGCAGGAAGAACCAGTCGTACACACCGATTTTCTCGACCCCTACACCGCCGAACTGCGCGAAAAAATCGTCGAACACGCGCAACAAAACCAAATGCCTTTATACACTCAAGCCGTTTACGGCTGCCTGCAAGGACCGCGCTGGCCGACCCGCGCCGAAATCCGACGTTACCGCCGCGACGGTGTGGACGTATTGGGCATGACCGGAATGCCAGAAGCCGTCCTCGCCCGCGAACTGGGCATCCAATACGCCCACTTCTGCGGCATCACCGACATCCGCTGCCTCAGCGGAGGGACGGAAGGGGCGGAATGCGGTTTGGAAACCAAGCTTGCCATCGGCAAAATCCGCCGGCTGCTTGCGGGCTTGTAAAAGCTGAGGGAATGAAAAAAGTATGATTTTTGAAATTTCTCAAAAACATTCATCAATCCTTTTTCAAGCTATTAGAGATGCTGAAAATTTTGCCAAAGAATTAAATATTGATGTTTACAAATGCCATATTGAATTTCATGAGAATATTCTTTGCAAGGATTTGCCATGCTATTTGATTCATTTTTATGAAGAAATAGTCAATACGAATTGGATGGATGTTTCTACTTTAAATGACGTCTGTGTGTATATTTCAATGGAAAGTTGCCAAACTATTTTACTGACTCAAAGTAGATAATTTGAATACATATCCTATGAGTAATAAGCCGTCTCCAATCCTGACATAGTGTGTGTACAGAATGTACACACACTATGTTGAGGCTTCTCCCTTTATCCTTCAAACCACGCAAAAAGGTCGTCTGAAAATTTTCAGACGACCTTTTTGTTAAGATAAATACATACGGCAGAAACAATTTGGCATTCAAACCAACACTTCAGTCCTGCAGTAAATAACAAACCAGTAAGACAGAACCGCTTATTATCCGTCGATTCATGATTCTGGCTTATCTGCAGCCGGTTTTTTCTTACGCGTGCGACGGCGTTTGCGATTCGGCTTGCCATCCGCGCCATCGCCTTGCCCGTGTTGCCGACGCTGTTGTGTGGCAAGCGTCATCTCCGCGCGGGCCTCCGCATCCGCATGTTGGAACTTCGTCCACCATTCGACCAAATCCCGCTCCACTTCGCCAACTTCTCCGCGCAACACAAGGAAATCGTAAGCTGCACGGAAACGCGCTTGTGCCAGCATTTTGTGCGGACGCGCGCCGCGTGTGAAATCGAATTGCGGCTGAAGCTGCCAAATTTCCCTCATGGTCGCGGCAAAACGCTGCGGCACGCCCCAACCTTTTTCCACCGTTTCGCGCATGGTGTTCATCGCTTCGGATAAAGCGTGCGCAGGTTTTTGACCGCGTTTGATGTTGTCCTGCCAATGACGGTTCAAAACCGGCCACAATACAGCGGCAAGGACAAAGCCCACCGATACGGATTTGTCTGCGCGCAAACGTTCGTCCGTATTTTTCAAGGCGAGAGAAATAATGCGGTTTTCAGGTTTTGTGGCCGATTTGAGCGCAGTCAGAAGCGGATGGACGTCGTCTGAAACGCCTAGGGAATTCAATCGTTTCAGACATTCTCTGGCATAACCGGAAAACAGCAGCTTCATGATTTCGTCAAACAGACGCGCTACGGGTTCGTGTTTCAGACGACCTGCCTGTTCCGGAATCGGTGCAGCGGTGTTTTCTTCCACGTCAAACCCAAGCTTGCCCGACAACCGCACTGCCCTCAGGATGCGGACAGGGTCTTCCTGATAACGTTCCGCCGCATTGCCGATCATCACCAGCTTGCGGTCGACAATATCGCCGACGCCGTGGTGAAAATCGATGATTTCTTCTTTTATCGGATCATAATAAAGCGCGTTGCAGGTGAAATCACGGCGCATGGCATCTTCTTCCATACTGCCGTAAGTGTTGTCCTTCATAATCCTGCCGTGCGCGTTCTGTTGCACCTTGCCGCCGCCCCTGAAGGTCGTCACCTCTATGGTTTCGGGACCGACTATGACGTGGACGATTTGAAAACGTCTGCCGATGATGCGGCTTCTGCGGAAAATCTTATGAACCTGCTCCGGCGTCGCATCGGTGGCGATATCGAAATCTTTAGGCTCGACACCCAGCAACAGATCGCGAACCGCTCCGCCGACAACATAAGCCTGAAAACCTTCGTCATGCAGACGGCGGACAACCTTTTCCGCCGCAAAACTCAACATATCCGCGCTGATGTGGTGCCTGTCGAAAGAAAGGATTTCCTTCGACACAGGCACTGGCTTCGGCTGCTTTCCGGGCAAAACTTTATGCAACCATTTTTTCAACATAAACTACTCTTTCCAAGATAAAAAGAGGTCGTCTGAAACCGGCGGCGAAGCCTTTGCGCAATATTCTGTCGGGAATTCGGACAAAATATTATGCAAAGGCTTCAGACGACCTGCCGTATCGCATTAAAAAACAAGGCGGCATTATACCCGAAACACCATAAACCCTGAAAATATAGTGGATTAACTTTAAACCAGTACGGCGTTGCCTCGCCTTAGCTCAA
>JUNU01000140.1 GCA_001067655.1 Neisseria lactamica | reverse complement strand
CGGGCTGCACTACAACCGTTTCCGGTATTACGACCCTGAAATCGGGCGGTTTGTAAGTCAGGATCCTATTGGTTTGAAAGGCGGGGGAAATTTGTATGCCTATGTTGCCAACCCGACTTTATGGATTGATCCATTGGGATTGGATCATAGAGATGTCTTCTGGAAAGTCGTAAAACACGATACGCACAGGGAAAAATATCAGATACATCATATTTTCCCGCAGGAGTTATTTAAAGGTGAAAGAAACAATTTAAGAGCTAGTCAAGTTTTAAGATGCCATAATATTGCACAAGACGGGATACATAATTTGATTGGCTTACCTAAAAATATAAATGATAATCCTAGAAAAAATGAATATTGGTTTGGTTCTTCTCAGCATTACACTAGTCATGGTGCCTATTCTAACGTTATGAGAGAAGTTATTGAGAAAATAGGTGCTTCAGGCTCATGCAAAGAGCAAAAAATAAAATTACTTGCCCTCCAAAGAGGTGCTAGAGCCGCTTTAAAGAAAGGGGTTCCTTTGATGAAAGTAGCAGGTTCAAATGAAACAGGGTGGAATAATGTATTAAAGTCTTTTTATTAATAGAAAGGAATTGATATGATTAATGAGAATTTAGAAAATTATAAATGTAAATTGGAAAAAGAGGTTTCTTTTTATAGAAAACTAATTACTTCTAAAAGATTTTTAAATGGAGAATTTAAGTTGCAAAATTACTTCATTGTGAAGGAAATAGATATTGCAATTAATTTGTACGAATCAGATGATTATATTGAAGGATATTCAATTTATAGAGATCTTCTTCAAAAAGTAGAATATAGTGGATATATTCCATATGATGAAAACGTGCAAAATAAAATACGTGAACTGTGGAGAACTGTTGATGAAGAATTGTGGGAATGTATTAATGATGTATTAGTTAAAAAAAATTATGGTTTTAGTAAGCTTAATGAGTTTATTTATGTAGATTTTTTAAGTATTATTGCTTATAAGGCATTAAACGAAAAAATAGATGAAGGAGAGGAATTTTTCCTTGAAAAACAAATAGAAGTATATAGGGGTGGTGGTTTCCCCTGTGGCTGGAGAGGCGAGTTTCCCAAAGGAGAAATGGTGGTTTATTCTCCTAAATAAGCACGGTTAAGTTTTTTTGTAAAATAGGTAATATAAAGTATGTAAATAACATTATTTATAGTGAAATTGTTTGGGAAAATTTTTAGATAACTTTGCATCTTCTATAATTGTTTAAGCTGCCAATATTTAGATGATGTTCTTTAAAAGGAATTTTATGAAAAAATTATTGATTGTTTTTTTGTTGCAGGCGCATTGAGTGCCTGCTCGGCAATTAAGGATAATTCGACGGAAAGTTTTGCATCGCATCATCAAACTAGCGTATACAAAACAGGCAAAACTGCGCTTCCTATTCCTGCCAGTGCGCAAGATTGGGAAAAATATTCCGTCGCTAAAACATCCAAACTAATTGATGTTCCGTTACAAGAGAAGAAAGTCTATTACTTTACGCCCAAATTCAAACTGGTAAAACGTCCTGCTAAAGGAGGTTTTTATCGCGAGATTTTGGGTAAGACCGCTGATGGAAACTTAGTGATTCAGGATTTTTATCAGGATAGTGGAACTAAACAAATCGACCCGGCTGTGATCTCGGTTAAAAATGAGAAAAACTTTAATTCTTCAGAAGCTGTAGACGGTGTCGTAACTTCATACTCAGAAGATGGGAAACTATACAATTTCAAGCAAAAAAATGTTGCGCGCAATGAAGTTGTCTATGGCAATTATGTGGATGGCAAACTGGTCATGACGATTGAAACCGATCTTAAAGAGGAAAATGTACTCACTACGTTTTTTTATCCTAATGGTAAGAAAATGATTCAAGTTCATGGATCCGTTTTTGGTGGAGAGGAAGAATATTTTGATGATGACGGGAAATTGTTATTTAGCCAATTAACCAACGAGTTTCCCAAAGAAATAATGGAGTCGGAAGAGAAATATAATAAACTGATCGAGAAACTAAGTGAGTTAAGTCTTAAAAAAGTTGAAATTCTTGAAAAATTAGGTGTTTTACCTTAATAAGGTGTTGAAAGGTCGTCTGAAATTTATACATTTCAGACGACCTTTTCAGTTAAGAATAGTAAACCGCTCCGAAACGCGGTAAAATACGCTCCGTTTCCAACACGACGCCTGAATCAGCAGGCTTTTATTATGGACCTTCCCAGTTCGTTTTTACTGAACTTCCCTTCCGGTTTATCCCGAAATACACGATAACCATCCCGCCGAAATGCTCTCCCGCATGCGGCGGGCGGAGCATTTATGAGCATCGAACAAACCCCTCCGAACCTTGAAAACGACGGTATCGAAAGCGACGTAGAGCGCGTTTCCGCCGATTTCGACCGTATTCACGCGCTGTGCGAAATCCTCTCGCCCGCCTTCCCGCAAATTGAGGAAGGCGTGCCGATTGAGGACGAGGCGTTGCGCGACAAATTCACCGAGCTGACCGTCCTTTTGAACGAGCTGCACCCTGCCGACGTGGCGGCAGTGTTGGAGTCGTTGCCGCCGCGCGAGCGTAATGTCGTCTGGCTGTTGGTCACGCCGGAAGACGACGGCGAAGTGTTGCTGGAAGTGTCCGACGCGGTACGAGAAACGCTGATCGAGTCGATGGACAAAGACGAGCTGTTGGCGGCGGTCGATGACTTGGACGCGGACGAACTGGCGGAGCTGGCGGGCGATTTGCCGCACCAAGTGGTCTATGAAGCCTTGCAGACGCGTGACGAGGAAGAGCGCGCCCAAGTCAAAGCGGCGATGTCATATGAGGACAATCAAGTCGGCGCGATTATGGACTTCGAACTGGTCAGCATCCGCGCCGACGTTGCCTGCGAAGTGGTGCTGCGTTACCTGCGCCGTTTCGAAAGCCTGCCCGACCATACCGACAAGATTTTCGTGGTCGATGAAAACGACATCCTGCAAGGCGTGCTGCCCATCCGCAAACTTTTGGTCGCTGATCCTGAGGATTTGGTGGCGGACGTGATGGCGACCGAAGTCGTGCGCTTCCGTCCCGAAGACGACGTGGAAGAAGCGGCGCAGGCGTTCGAACGTTATGACTTGGTTACCGCGCCCGTCGTCGATGAAAACAAAAAGCTCATCGGCAGGATTACCATCGACGAGATGGTGGACGTTATCCGCGAAGAATCGGAAGCGGATATGTTGAACATGGCGGGTTTGCAGGAAGAGGAAGATTTGTTTGCGCCTGTCTGGGATTCAGTGAAAAACCGCTGGATGTGGCTTGCCGTCAACCTCTGCACCGCCTTTCTCGCCAGCCGCGTTATCGGTGCGTTTGAAGGCAGTATCGAAAAAATCGTCGCACTCGCCGCGCTGATGCCCATCGTTGCCGGCATCGGCGGCAATTCAGGCAACCAAACCATCACCATGATTGTCCGCGCGATGGCGATGGGGCAGTTGACGGGAATGCAGGCAGGACGTTTGTTGAAAAAAGAAGTCGGCGTCGCCTTGGTCAACGGCATCATCTGGGGAACGGTCATGGGCGTAGTGTCATGGCTGCTGTACGGCAGCATCGGCATCGGCTTGGTCATGGTCGCCGCGATGACGCTGAACCTCCTGCTTGCCGCCTCGGTCGGCGTACTCATCCCCGTCATCATGGAAAAATACGGACGCGACCCCGCCTTAGGCAGCTCGGTGCTGATTACGGCGGTCACTGATTCCGGCGGTTTTCTGATTTTCTTGGGACTGGCAACGATATTCTTACTGTAAGGTCGTCTGAAAACGGATGGAAAAGAGAAAAGGTCGTCTGAAACCATGTGATTATGGGTTTCAGACGACCTTTTTATATTTAAAACTACATACGACTACATTTTTAAATATTGTTATTTTAAATTGTAAATTATGATGTTATTCTGATTATGGTCGTCTGAAAGTGAGTGGGTGCGAAATCGTGTGGTTTGGGCGGTGTGGATGCCTATTTCGCGCTTGAATAAAAATTCCTGAAAAATGAATTAATTATATTTAATTTTAAGAAGTATTGTTTAAAATCGTTCTGATTGGTTGTGGGCGGTACAGGCTTTGTCAGGCAAGGATTTGGGTTGTTTTGAAGCGGGGGTTTTGGGTTTTGTTTCTGAAGTATTGTTCATTAATGATTGAATTTTTTAAAAATATTTTAGAAAAAGTGTTTGACAGCCTGAAAATTATTTTTTAAATTTGTCCATACTTATAAAAACTACATTGCACTACAAAGGAACCCTATCATGAATCTGTACCAAACTTCTCCGTCTTGTTATAGATTGTCTTCTATCTCTGCCGTATCCGTCGTCGTCTGCTTTTGGGTAGTCGCGGCGGTCTGACGGCTCTTCTCCCGAATCGGGGTTCGCGCATTTCTGCGGACGGTTTGGGTTTTGAAAATTCTGTCTTTCCAGCTTTATTTCCTTTCTGAATATTAAAAATTTCATATACCTCCGCTTCAGCCGAATTGTTTGTATTGAATTTGTTAACTGATTGTTTTTATTGATTTTAATTTTCAGACGACCTGATGGATTTGGGTTTTGAAAGGTCGTCTGAAAACGGTTTTGAAACCATTGTTTCTTTTTGAACGGTTCGTTTCAGGTTTTGCGGAAACTGGGCCGCTGAGTCGATACTGAAAAAATTCTAATCTACAAAGGAGAAATACCATGAGCCAACTTTCTGCCGGCACCCGTTTCCGCCAAGCTGTGAAGGAGTCGAATCCCCTTGCCGTGGTCGGCTGTGTGAACGCTTATTTTGCGCGGCTGGCGACGCAGAGCGGGTTTAAAGCGGTGTATCTGTCGGGCGGCGGCGTGGCGGCCTGTTCGTGCGGGATTCCGGATTTGGGCATCACCACGATGGAAGATGTGCTGATTGATGCGCGGCGGATTACGGACAATGTGGATACGCCTTTGCTGGTGGACATCGATGTCGGCTGGGGCGGGGCGTTCAATATTGCGCGCACGATTCGCAACTTCGAGCGTGCGGGCGTGGCAGCTGTCCATATCGAAGACCAGGTGGCGCAGAAGCGTTGCGGGCATCGTCCGAACAAGGCCATTGTTTCTAAAGATGAAATGGTTGACCGCATTAAAGCCGCCGTGGATGCGCGCGTGGACGAGGATTTTGTGATTATGGCGCGGACGGACGCGCTGGCGGTGGAAGGTTTGGATGCCGCCATCGAGCGGGCGCAGGCTTGCGTGGAAGCGGGCGCGGACATGATTTTCCCCGAAGCGATGACGGATTTGGCGATGTACCGGCAATTTGCGGACGCGGTGAAAGTGCCCGTGTTGGCGAACATTACCGAATTCGGTGCGACGCCGCTTTATACGCAGCGCGAGCTGGCGGACAACGGCGTGTCGCTGGTGCTGTATCCGCTCTCGTCGTTCCGCGCTGCGAGCAAGGCCGCGCTGAATGTTTATGAGGCGATTATGCGCGACGGCACGCAGGCGGCGGTTGTCGATACCATGCAGACCCGCGCCGAGCTTTACGAGCATTTGAATTATCACGACTTCGAGCAGAAGCTGGATAAATTGTTTCAGAAGTAAAAACCGTTTTCAGACGACCCCAACCTTCAAAAGGCCGTCTGAAAACCCAAAACCCATAAAAACACAAAGGAGAAATACCATGACTGCAACCCCCGAAACCCCGACCTTCAAACCGAAA
The DNA here is from genome assembly GCA_001067655.1 of Neisseria lactamica. Taxonomy (GTDB): domain Bacteria; phylum Pseudomonadota; class Gammaproteobacteria; order Burkholderiales; family Neisseriaceae; genus Neisseria; species Neisseria lactamica_B. Next base: position 9,226 of record JUNU01000140.1, on the reverse strand, counting down.
AAATCCGTCGCCCTCTCCGGCGTGGCTGCGGGCAACACCGCGCTGTGTACCGTCGGCCGCACCGGCAACGATTTGAGCTACCGCGGTTACGACATCCTCGATTTGGCGCAGAAATGCGAGTTTGAAGAAGTCGCCTACCTGCTGATTCACGGCCACCTGCCCAACAAATTTGAACTCGCCGCCTACAAAGCCAAGCTCAAATCCATGCGCGGCCTGCCTATCCGCGTGATTAAGGTTTTGGAAAGCCTGCCTGCGCACACGCATCCGATGGACGTCATGCGTACCGGCGTGTCCATGCTCGGCTGCGTCCATCCCGAACGCGAAAGCCACCCCGAAAGCGAAGCGCGCGACATCGCGGACAAACTCATCGCCAGCCTCGGCAGCATCCTGCTCTACTGGTATCAATATTCGCACAACGGCAAACGCATCGACGTTGAAAGCAAAGAAGACACCATCGGCGGCCACTTCCTGCACCTGTTGCACGGCAAACGCCCGACCGAATCGCAGGTGAAAGCCATGCACGTTTCGCTGATTCTGTATGCGGAACACGAGTTCAACGCCTCCACCTTCACCGCCCGTGTGATTGCCGGTACGGGGTCGGACATGTATTCCTGCATCACCGGCGCCATCGGCGCGCTTAAAGGTCCGAAACACGGCGGCGCGAACGAAGTCGCCTACGACATCCAAAAACGCTACCGCAACGCCGACGAAGCCGAAGCCGACATCCGCGAACGCATCGCCCGCAAAGAAATCGTTATCGGGTTCGGCCATCCGGTTTACACCATTTCCGACCCGCGCAACGTCGTAATTAAAGAAGTGGCGCGCGGTTTAAGCCGGGAAGCGGGCGACATGCGCCTCTTCGATATCGCCGAACGCCTGGAGAGCGTGATGTGGGAAGAGAAAAAAATGTTCCCGAATTTGGACTGGTTCTCCGCCGTGTCCTACCAAAAACTCGGCGTACCGACCGCCATGTTCACGCCGCTCTTCGTGATTTCGCGCTCCACCGGCTGGGCGGCACACGTCCTCGAACAGCGCAAAGACGGCAAAATCATCCGTCCGAGCGCGAACTACACCGGCCCTGAAGACTTGGCGTTTGTGGAGATTGAAGAACGCTGATGATTTTCAGACGACCTTGTTCAGACAAGGTCGTCTGAAAAAAGAAATTTAATGAATTTATTGGCACACTCATTATTAATGCGGAACATTTGATGGATAAGGACAAGGGGTCTTATGCGGGTATTCCTGTACAAAATACCAAAGAGTTAGTTTGGCAGAAAATACAAGAAATACCTATTTCTGAATGTGGGGAACCGTTGGTTAGTGTTGGTAATACCGGACGCATTCGTGTCAATCCTGTTTATTTTTCTCAGGGTATTGAAGGGGCGATAAATAGTGTTTTATTGCGTAGAAGTGTTGCTGATAGGCTGACTCAGGTTGTCTCTTTGCTGCCGGAAGTGTACGGGTTGGAAATTTTTGATGGTTGGCGTCCTGTCATAGTGCAAAGAGCATTACGAGAAAATATGAAGCAAGAAATTGAAAAACGCCATCCGGAATATGATGAAGTTCAAGTTAGAGAAGCACTGGACTGTTTTGCTGCTGATCCAGATCGGGCAGGAATGCCTCTGCCCCATTTGACGGGCGGATCTGTTGATGTCGGATTGTTTGATATAAAAAGTGGCAAAAGTTTGGATATGGGAAGTGAGTTTGATGCAACTGGACATTTATCTTATAGCGATGCTTTAGAGAAAGAAGGTGAGTATTTCTCCTCTGCTCGTAATTTACGCCGGATTTTGATTCATGCGATGAAAGAGGCAGGATTTAGTAATTTGCCAACCGAATGGTGGCATTTCGATTATGGCAACCAAAATTGGGCTTATTTTACCCAACAAAGCAACGCAGTTTTTGGGGCGGTAGAAGGGCAGGATACTTAAATTAAAATAAAAATTGGGAGGAAAAATGCAAACTTTAATTTCAGCAGATAATCATTTACTGCTGTGGGCTTTTGTTATGTTGGCTGCCGCTGCTGCAATTTTTATCGAGCAAAACAGTCGCTTGGCTGGGAAAGTCCCTGGTGCAGTATTAGCTTTATTGATTGCGTTGATTGCTTCTAATTTGGGTGTTATTCCGACGGATGCTCCAGTATTTGATGCTGTATGGTCTTATATTGTACCTCTTGCTATTCCGTTGTTATTGTTTCAATTAGATCTTCATGCTCTATTTAAGGAAAGTGGACGTATGCTGTTTATTTTCCTGATTAGTTCACTAGGGACGGTCATTGGAACGCTTGTCTCATTTGCACTATTGAAAAACTATATTCCTGAGCTGGATAAAGTTGCCGGAATGATTTCAGCTTCTTATACAGGAGGTGGTGTCAATTTTGCAGCCATGTCAGCTAAGCTTAACCCTGCTAAAGATGTTATTGCAGCAACAATAGTTGCTGATAATTTGATGATGGCTTGTTACTTTTTTATTTTGATTGGTATCTCTTCCTCATATTGGGTCAGAAAAGTTTGGGGAAGTCCATATCAGGATAAATTGGAGCAGGAATATCATGATCCGAGTGTGAATAAGGCTGCCGAGTATTGGAAACCTAAATCCATTTCGCTACAGAGTATAGCCTTATCTTTGGCTGCATCGATTTTGTTGGTCGCAGTTTCATTCTCATTATCCAGTTTTTTGCAAAATCATTTTCAAAGTGTTGATGGTGTTGCATTAAAAATGCTGACAGGTTTAATTAGTGACAAATATTTGCTGTTAACGACATTTACATTGGCAGTTATTTTATTTTTCCGTAAAGGCATTCAAAAACTAGATGGTAGTCAAGAATTAGGGACATATTGTATTTATCTGTTTTTTGTTGTGATTGGTGTTCCTGCCTCTATACCGTTGATTATTAAAACAGCACCATTACTCTTTGTTTTTACTTTGATTATTGCAGTATTGAATTTGTTACTGACGTTAGTGTTAGGCAAGCTGTTCAAATTCAGTATTGAAGAAATTGTATTGGCTTGTAATGCCAATATTGGAGGGCCGACTACTGCAGCAGCCTTAGCCATCAGTAAAGGTTGGCGTGATTTAGTCGGTGCAATTTTGTTAATTGGTACTGTAGGCTACATTATCGGTAACTATATAGGTTCGTTTGTATATGCCCTATTGAGCTGAAGACTAATCTAACAATCCATAAACCTTTTCAGACGACCCCTCCAACAAACGTCGTCTGAAACCCCAAACCACAAGAAAAATAGATCCACAGGAGAACTGAACATGGCTGCCAACCAACGTTACCGCAAACCGCTGCCCGGTACGGATTTGGAATACTACGACGCGCGCGCGGCGTGTGAGGACATTCAAGCCGGCTCTTACGACAAGCTGCCTTACACGAGCCGCATTTTGGCGGAGAACTTGGTCAACCGCGCGGACAAAGTCGATTTGCCGACGCTGCAAAGCTGGCTGGGCCAGTTGATAGAAGGGAAGCAGGAAATCGATTTTCCGTGGTATCCCGCGCGGGTGGTGTGCCACGATATTCTGGGGCAGACCGCGCTGGTGGATTTGGCGGGCTTGCGCGATGCGATTGCAGAGAAGGGCGGCGATCCTGCCAAAGTGAATCCGGTGGTGCAGACGCAGCTTATCGTCGACCACTCGCTGGCGGTGGAATGCGGCGGCTACGACCCCGATGCGTTCCGCAAAAACCGCGAAATCGAAGACCGCCGCAACGAAGACCGTTTCCACTTTATCAACTGGACGAAAACCGCTTTTGAAAATGTGGACGTGATTCCGGCGGGCAACGGCATCATGCACCAAATCAATCTGGAAAAAATGTCGCCCGTCGTCCAAGTCAAAAACGGCGTGGCGTTTCCCGACACCTGCGTCGGCACCGACTCGCACACGCCGCACGTCGATGCGCTGGGCGTGATTTCCGTGGGCGTGGGCGGTTTGGAAGCGGAAACCGTGATGCTGGGACGCGCGTCCATGATGCGCCTGCCCGATATTGTCGGCGTGGAGCTGACGGGCAAACGGCAGGCGGGGATTACGGCGACGGATATTGTGTTGGCGCTGACCGAGTTTCTGCGCAAAGAGCGCGTGGTCGGGGCGTTTGTCGAATTTTTCGGCGAGGGCGCAAGAAGCCTGTCCATCGGCGACCGCGCGACCATTTCCAACATGACGCCGGAGTTCGGCGCGACTGCCGCCATGTTCGCCATCGACGAGCAAACCATTGATTATTTGAAACTGACCGGACGCGACGATGCGCAGGTGAAATTGGTGGAAACCTACGCCAAAACCGCCGGACTGTGGGCGGACGACCTGAAAACCGCCGTTTATCCGCGCGTGTTGAAGTTTGATTTGAGCAGCGTAACGCGCAACATGGCAGGCCCGAGCAACCCGCACGCGCGTTTTGCCACCGTCGATTTGGCGGCGAAAGGGCTGGCGAAGCCTTACGAAGAGCCTTCAGACGGCCTCATGCCCGACGGCGCGGTCATCATCGCCGCGATTACCAGTTGCACCAATACCTCCAACCCGCGCAACGTCGTTGCCGCCGCACTCCTGGCGCGCAACGCCAACCGCTTCGGGCTGAAACGCAAACCGTGGGTCAAAACCTCGTTCGCCCCCGGCTCGAAAGTGGCGGAAATCTATTTGAAAGAAGCAGGCCTGTTGCCCGAAATGGAAAAACTCGGCTTCGGCATCGTCGCCTTCGCCTGCACCACCTGCAACGGCATGAGCGGCGCGCTCGACCCGAAAATCCAGCAGGAAATCATAGACCGCGATTTGTACGCCACTGCCGTACTGTCGGGCAACCGCAACTTCGACGGCCGCATCCACCCGTATGCGAAACAGGCTTTCCTCGCTTCGCCTCCGCTGGTGGTGGCCTACGCCGTCGCGGGCAGCATCCGTTTCGATATTGAAAACGACGTACTCGGCGTTTCAGACGACGGCAAAGAAATCCGCCTGAAAGACATCTGGCCGACCGACGAAGAAATCGATGCCGTCGTTGCCGAATATGTGAAACCGCAACAATTCCGCGATGTTTATATCCCGATGTTCGACACCGGCAAAGCACAGAAAGCCCCGAGTCCGCTGTACGACTGGCGTCCGATGTCCACCTACATCCGCCGTCCGCCCTATTGGGAAGGCGCGCTGGCGGGCGAACGCAGCCTGACGGGAATGCGGCCCTTGGCGATTCTGCCCGACAACATCACCACCGACCACATTTCGCCTTCGAACGCGATTCTGGCGGCGAGTGCGGCAGGCGAATATCTGGCGAAAATGGGTTTACCCGAAGAAGACTTCAATTCCTACGCCACCCACCGCGGCGACCACCTCACCGCCCAACGCGCCACCTTCGCCAATCCCAAATTGTTTAACGAGATGGTGAAAAACGAAGACGGCAGCGTGCGCCAAGGCTCGCTTGCCCGCGTCGAACCCGAAGGCGAAACCATGCGCATGTGGGAAGCCATCGAAACCTATATGAACCGCAAACAGCCGCTCATCATCATCGCCGGCGCGGACTACGGACAAGGCTCCAGCCGCGACTGGGCGGCGAAGGGCGTGCGGCTGGCGGGCGTGGAAGCCATCGCCGCCGAAGGTTTCGAGCGCATCCACCGCACCAACCTCATCGGCATGGGCGTCTTGCCGCTGCAATTCAAACCCGGCACCAACCGCCACACCCTGCAACTGGACGGCACGGAAACCTACGACGTGGTCGGCGAACGCAAACCGCGCGGCGACCTGACCCTCGTCATCCACCGCAAAAACGGCGAAACCGTCGAAGTCCCCGTTACCTGCCGCCTCGATACCGCAGAGGAAGTGCTGGTGTACGAAGCCGGCGGCGTGCTGCAACGGTTTGCACAGGACTTTTTGGAAGGGAACGCGGCTTAGAGGTCGTCTGAAAAGCAGACATAGCGTGAATCGGGTCCAACATTTTGCTCATTCACGTAATTCCCGATATGGCAGGCATCTACTGTAAATCGTCATTCCCGCGTAGGCGGGAATCCAGAAAGTGGAATTAAGGAAACCTTTTTATCCGATGAGTTTCTGTGCGGATAAGTCTGGATTCCCGCCTGCGCGGGAATGACGGAATTTAATAATCTGCGGTATCACAACACAGCAGCCGTAGATTGGGGCGAACCCCGACACTTTGCGGAAGCAAACGGCTTTGGTCGGAGTGGTAGCCTAATGTACTTATGGGAAGTGGGTGTAATGTAGGCTTTGCCCACGAAATAAAGGCTGAATTGACACGGTAAAAAAATCGTGGGCAGAGCCCACGCTACATAAGGAGAATCCAAAAATGCCGCAAATCAAAATCCCCGCCGTTTACTACCGCGGCGGCACATCAAAAGGCGTGTTTTTCAAACGTTCCGACCTGCCCGAGGCGGCGCGGGAAGCGGGTAGTGCGCGCGACAAAATCCTGTTGCGCGTACTCGGCAGCCCCGATCCCTACGGCAAGCAGATAGACGGTTTGGGCAACGCCAGCTCGTCGACCAGCAAGGCGGTGATTTTGGACAAGTCCGAACGCGCCGACCACGATGTCGATTACCTTTTCGGGCAAGTTTCCATCGACAAGCCTTTCGTCGATTGGAGCGGCAACTGCGGCAACCTCACCGCCGCCGTGGGCGCGTTCGCCATCGAACAGGGTTTGGTCGACAAAGGCAAAATCCCTTCAGACGGCATCTGCACGGTCAAAATCTGGCAGAAAAACATCGGTAAAACCATCATCGCCCATGTTCCGATGCAAAACGACGAAGTCTTGGAAACAGGGGATTTCGAGTTGGACGGCGTTACCTTTCCCGCCGCCGAAGTGCAAATCGAATTCCTCGACCCCGCCGACGGCGAAGGCAGCATGTTCCCGACCGGCAATCTGGTGGACGAGCTGGACGTTCCGGACATAGGTCGTCTGAAAGCCACGCTCATCAACGCGGGCATTCCGACCGTTTTCCTAAATGCCGCCGACTTAGGTTACACGGGCAAAGAGTTGCAGGACGACATCAACAACGATGCCGCCGCGCTGGAAAAATTCGAGAAAATCCGCGCTTACGGTGCGCTGAAAATGGGCTTGATTAACGACGTGTCTGAAGCAGCCGCCCGCGCGCACACGCCGAAAGTCGCCTTCGTCGCGCCCGCCGCCGATTACACCGCCTCCAGCGGCAAAACCGTAAACGCCGCCGACATCGATTTGCTGGTACGCGCCCTGAGCATGGGCAAACTGCACCACGCCATGATGGGCACCGCCTCGGTCGCCATCGCCGCCGCCGCCGCCGTCCCCGGCACGCTGGTCAACCTCGCCGCAGGCGGCGGAACGCGCAACGAAGTGCGCTTCGGCCATCCTTCCGGCACATTGCGCGTCGGCGCGGCGGCAGAATGTTCGGACGGCATCTGGGCAGTGAAAAAAGCCGTCATGAGCCGCAGCGCGCGCGTGATTATGGAAGGGCGGGTGCGCGTTCCCGATGATTGCTTTTGAAATCATGTAGGACGGACATCACTGTCCACTGTTTCAGACGACATTTGATAAAGGATTGTGCAATAAAGCTGAATAGCCTAACCGCCGTCATTCCCGCGCAGGCGGGAATCCACAGTCGATATTCTGTTTCCTGATTTTTATCAGAGCTTGCTTGTTAGCAAATATGGATTCCCGCCTGCGCGGGAATGACGATAGAAAATGCGGCATACGCTTTGCCCAAAGAGGCCGTCTGAAACATATCCCGCCCAACGCCCATCCTTTTCAGACGACCCCACCAAAAAAACAACCACAAACTACAAGGAGAATCATCATGTCCGACCAACTCATCCTCGTCCTGAACTGCGGCAGTTCCTCGCTCAAAGGTGCCGTTATCGACTGCAAAAGCGGCAGCGTCGTCCTAAGCTGTCTCGGCGAACGTTTGGGTACGCCCGAAGCCGTCATCACCTTCAACAAAGACGGCAACAAACGCCAAGCTCCTCTGACCGGCCGCAACTGCCACGCCGGTGCAGTGGGTATGTTGTTGAACGAACTGGAAAAACACGGCCTGCACGACCGCATCAAAGCCATCGGACACCGCATCGCCCACGGCGGCGAAAAATATCACGAGTCCGTCCTCATCGACCAAGACGTCCTCGACGAACTGAAAGCCTGCATCCCGCTCGCCCCGCTGCACAACCCCGCTAACATCAGCGGCATCCTCGCCGCGCAGGAACACTTCCCCGGCCTGCCCAACGTCGGCGTGATGGACACCTCGTTCCACCAAACCATGCCCGAACGCGCCTACACCTACGCCGTGCCGCGCGAATTGCGCAAAAAATACGCCTTCCGCCGCTACGGCTTCCACGGCACCAGTATGCGCTACGTCGCCCCCGAAGCCGCGCGGATTTTGGGCAAACCGCTGGAAGATTTGCGCATGATCGTCGCCCACCTCGGCAACGGCGCGTCCATCACCGCCATCCGAAACGGCAAATCCGTCGATACCAGCATGGGCTTCACCCCCATCGAAGGCCTCGTCATGGGCACCCGCTGCGGCGACATCGACCCCGGCGTGTACAACTACCTGACCGCCCATGCCGGCATGAACATCGAACAAGTTGATGAAATGCTGAACAAAAAATCAGGATTGCTCGGCATCTCCGAACTCTCCAACGACTGCCGCACCCTCGAAATCGCCGCCGACGAAGGCCACGAAGGCGCACGCCTCGCCCTCGAAGTCATGACCTACCGCCTCGCCAAATACATCGCCTCGATGTCGGTCGCCTGCGGTGGCATAGACGCCCTCGTCTTCACCGGCGGCATCGGCGAAAACTCCCGCAACATCCGCGCCAAAACCGTCGCCTACCTCGACTATTTGGGTCTGCACATCGACACCAAAGCCAATATGGAAAAACGCTACGGCAACTCAGGCATCATCAGCCCGACAGGTTCCAATCCTGCCGTCTTGGTCGTACCGACCAACGAAGAACTGATGATCGCACTCGACACCGCCGCACTGGCAGGCTTTTTGCAAGAAGCAGGCTAGGGGTTAGGGCAGAGCGTTTTTGAAAGAGAACAGAGGTCGTCTGAAAGATGGGTTTCAGACGACCTCTTTGCCGTATCAGCAATCCTGTTCCTTCCCCGTCCGGCGGGGGAAGGTTAGGATGGGGGTAGGTTGCAGGGTGTGGTATAAATTTCTGTCCGACTACTGTTATTCCCATTCTGAGACCTTTGCAAAAAAGCCCTCCCCCGATAACCGAAACCCCAATACAGTTTTTCGGCTGTTTTCGTTTCAAA
>JUNU01000139.1 GCA_001067655.1 Neisseria lactamica | reverse complement strand
CTTTGAGCTAAGGCGAGGCAACGCCGTACTGGTTTAAATTTAATCCACTATAACATGATAAAAAAGGTCGTCTGAAAACCCTTTTTTCAGGTTTTCAGACGACCTTTGGTCTTGTTTCAAACCGCTTCAATCAGTCTTTGAAACGTTTGAACACCAGCGTACCGTTGGTGCCGCCGAAGCCGAAAGAGTTGGAGATGGCAACGTCGATTTTCGCGTCGCGCGCTTCGTTGGCGCAGTAATCCAAATCGCAGCCTGCTTCGATGTCTTGTTCGAAGATGTTGATGGTCGGCGGGGATTTTTGCTCGTGTACCGCCAACACGCTATACAACGCTTCCACGCCGCCTGCCGCGCCGAGCAAGTGGCCGGTCATGGATTTGGTGGAGTTGACGATAACTTTACGGGCATGGTCGCCCAGCGCGCGTTTGAGCGCTTTGGTTTCGTTGGCATCGCCCAGCGGAGTAGATGTGCCGTGCGCGTTGACGTAATCGACGTCTTCGGGATTCAGTCCGGCATCTTTCAACGCGCGGGTAACCGCCAATGCAGGGCCTTCTTCGTTCGGAGCGGTGATGTGGTAGGCATCGGAACTCATGCCGAAACCGACGATTTCGGCGTAAATTTTCGCGCCGCGTTTTTTGGCGTGTTCCAATTCTTCCAACACCAGCACGCCCGCGCCTTCGCCGATAACGAAACCGTCACGGCCTTTGTCCCACGGACGGGAAGCGGTGGCGGGATCGTCGTTGCGGGTGGAAAGTGCTTTCATCGCAGCGAAGCCGCCGACGCCCAAAGTGCTGATCGCGCCTTCGGCGCCGCCTGCAATCATCACGTCGGCGTCGCCGTATTTAATTAGGCGGGCGGAGTCGCCGATGGAGTGCGCGCCGGTGGTACAGGCGGAAACCATGCCGTAGCTGGGTCCGCGGTAGCCTTTGAGGATGGTAACGTGACCTGCAATCAGGTTGATCAACGAACCGGGAATGAAGAAAGGATTGATTTTACGCGCGCCGCCTTCGATAACGGCTTTACCGGTGGCTTCGATGCTGGGCAGGCCGCCGATGCCTGAGCCGATGTTCACGCCGACTCGGTCTTTGTCGAGGCTTTCCAATGCGTCCAAGCCGGCATCGTCAATGGCTTGTAGCGCGGCGGCGATGCCGTAGTGGATGAACACGTCCATACGGCGGGCTTCTTTCGCGCTGATGTATTGACCAATGTCGAAATCGCGCACTTCGCCGGCGATTTGGCTGTTGATGTCGGATGCGTCAAAGCGGGTAATCCGGCCGATGCCGCTTTTGCCTGCGAGCAGGTTGCTCCATGCGGTGGCGACGTCGTTGCCGACCGGTGATACTTGGCCGAGGCCTGTGATGACTACTCTTCTCTGACTCATGATAATCTCGCTGTTGGTTTTCGGTGGGATGCGGCAAGATGCCGTCTGAAAATGATAATAGCGGTTCGGAATCGGATTCCGGGCGGCTATTATAACGGATTTTGCCCCATATATATAAGGTAACAGCCTCTATTGCGCTAACGCAGCAGAGGCTGGGGGTGTTTGGTGTGGCTGATTAGCCGTTGTGGGCGTTGATGTAGTCGATAGCCAGTTGTACGGTAGTGATTTTTTCGGCTTCTTCATCGGGGATTTCGCAACCGAAAGCTTCTTCCAAAGCCATAACCAATTCTACGGTGTCCAAAGAATCAGCACCCAGGTCGTCTTGGAAGGAAGATTCGTTTTTGACTTCGGCTTCGTTTACGCCCAGTTGTTCAGCAACAATTTTCTTAACTTGTTGTTCGATGTTTGACATATCAGTCGTTCCTTTTGCCTTGCGGCGGGTTGTTTAAGAGAAATAAATTCGTCGGTATTGTACCGAGTTCGGATAGAGTTTTCCATCTAAGTCTGCATTCTAACACAGATTATTCTGGAAAAACCTGTTGTTGTGCATATTAGCATAGCCTGATTTTAACCTACAAGCGGGAATTTGTTTTTGTTTGTCGTCAGACGGTTAGTATTTTTTGCCACCCACCCCGGCTTTTACGGATGTCATTTTCCGTTCCGACCGTTCTCTGAGTCCTTCACCAGCACAATCACCAATTCGCTGTCGTCGGTTATTTTGATGGCGACGTATTCGCTGCCGTCCGCCTTCAGGACGCTGCCCGGCCGCAATTCCTGCCTTTTGCCGCCGTCAAACAAAAATACCGAGCTGCCTTTGGTTTGGGTAACCAGCAGGGTGTGGCCGGGGTGGTTGTGGCGGGGGATTTCCTTGCCTTTGGGCAGGGTTTCGCGGATGACGGTGTAGTTGTCGCCTTCGAAGACTTTGCCCGTGCCTTGGGCGGTTTCAGCGGCAGGCGCGGCTGCGGCGGAGAGGCCGAGGAGGACGGCGAAAAGTTGGGTTTTGATGTTTTTCATGATGGTTTTCCTTTGGTTGCAGACAAAATTTATGGCGGACTAAAATCGCAATGATACGGCGTTGCCAACGCCCTTATGTACTCTAGCTGTACACAGCGGGCGTTGCTGTCTTGTCTCATTTTTATTTTAATCCACTATATGTTTCGGTCGGTTTGGGTCGTCTGAAAGCGGAATATGGCTGCGTTATTTGTTTTCGTAACCGGTTTGATTAGACTCCGTATGGCGGTTTTCGTTTCGTTCTGAATGCAAGCCTGCGGCTTACTGCCCTCTCCCTAACCCTCTCCCACAGGGAGAGGGGACGGGTTGCCGTAGCCTCGCTGTTTGCCGCATAAACTCGAGTGCGGACTGCCATCGGTCTGAATCTTTGATTCAGCCGCTCGATGCGTGTGCCT
>JUNU01000138.1 GCA_001067655.1 Neisseria lactamica | reverse complement strand
TGGGCCATACCTTCGCCTACGCCTACGACAAAGCCCGCCGTCTGACCGTCCTCAACAACTGCCCAATGGCGAGAACCAATATTACCAATACGATCTCGAAAACCAGCTCGTCCGCGCCGAAATCAAAAAGCCCGCCGGCAACACCGAGATCTGGACATACGCCTACGACCCGTTCGGCAGACGCCTCTCCAAAGAACGCCAAGACAAACTCGCCTGGACCAGCACCGAACCGAAACGCACTCACTTCGTCTGGGACGGCAGCCGCCTGTTGCAGGAGTACACCTACAAAGGCTGCTACACCTATATCTACACCGACCAAGACAGCTACGAACCCCTGGCCCAAGTCTTCCACAACAACCAAGACGAAGCGCAATACCTCGCCTATTTCCACAACGACCAAGTCGGCATTCCGAAAGAGATGACCGACATCCACGGCAATCTCTTATGGTACGGCGAATACACCGCTTGGGGTCGTCTGAAAAAGGATGAGAGGGTTTACAAGAACGCGCATCAGCCGTTCAGATTGCAGAACCAATACTTCGATGAAGAAACCGGGCTGCATTACAACCTGATGCGGTATTACGAGCCAGAGGCCGGGCGGTTTGTGAATCAGGACCCGATTGGGTTGTTGGGTGGGGAGAATCTGTATCAGTTTGCTCCGAATGCGCAGGAATGGCTTGATGTTTGGGGACTGTGCCCGGCCAACAAAAATAAACCAAATAAACCTAAACCGCTGTTAAAGAATTTATTCAAACGTTGGAAAAGAGGCGAGCGTATTGATAAACCATTACCTAACGGTGATATGCCATCTTGGGATGTTGTTAGGTCAAGATACTGGAAAAATAGGTATTTAGCCTCGAAAGGTACAGGAGAATTTTCTCCTGCAAATATGAGTAGAATGAAAAGAGGACGTGCTCCTTTAGATGCAAATGGAAATCCCATGGAGTTGCATCATCATGTGCCACAACGCTTAGGTCATGCAGATAGGCATAGTCCTTTTAATTTGAGAGAAGTAACTAGAGAACAACATGCAGCGCTTGACCCTTATAGGAATCTAGGAAATTAGCTATGAAAGCAATAGAAATTTTAAAGAATTTTGTGGAAGAAAAATTATCAACTGAAGAATTGGAAATGGCGTTGTCTTCCAATCAAGAATTAATTTCCCTGTTGGAAAATACTAAAGCTAAACCTTATATGAATAGTAATTCCACTTATGAATATTTAATTAGTCAGGATTTGACATCTCTTGATGCAAAGTTAAACTTGATGGATATTTTCAGGGAAATTTTAGATTACAAACATATACCGTACTCTTCAAATTCAACGACAGAAAAAAAATTCGATTTGATTTTGGAGGCTATTCCTAACTGGATACCAGTTGATATGGGTTATTTAAATTTCTTGTATGATAAGTACAAACCTAAGACGGTGACCACTTTTAAAAAGATTATTAAGGAACATTTTATTTGCATGGATAAACATCCCAAATGGTTACAGGAGCCTGGTTGGCCTATCATTGATAATATTCCCGCAATGTTTCTAGGGCAGTTAGATATATCGAAGTTGAAGCATGATACTACTTATTTGTACATTTTTTGGGATAAAAAAACAGACAGATATATAGAATTAATACAGTCTCTATAAATGAGCAAGCTGTAGCCAATGAAACCTACAATTCCGATGTAGAGTGCGAACGGAACGCACGCACGCGGTTTCTGTTTTTCAGACGACCTCAATACTTTCTTTGAGGTTGTCTGAACCATTTGTTCTTTAACAATCTCATTAAAGGAAGTTATTATGGAAATTACTTTGGATAACTGGAATGGATCTCATTGTAAGGAAGAGGTTTATCATATTAATTCCTCGGAAAGACTTTTAGAAATTTTAGAAAAATTAGATGCTAAGCAACATACTCTTGTAAATTTAGTTTTATCAGAAGAAAACTATTTAATGATTGGTGGAGGGGGAGGGAAATATGTTGTAACAGGTGAAGAAAATGGCATCATTTTTAATTTAATAAACCCTAACGAAGGAAGTACCTCAAAAATAGAATTAAATACGGGAGGGCAAATTGGCTTATTTGAGTCTAAATATATTTTATCTAAAGAAATAGCATTCAAATGTGCTGTAAAATGTTTGACTATGGGATGTATTCCACAAAACGATTTAGATTTATCCTGGGAAAAATATTAAAGCAAACCCAGTAAGTTGGTTGAGTCAAGACAAAACCAAACCATAGGGTAGTTTGAAACATAACTTTCAGATGACCTTCGTTTGATTCCTTACGGATAAGCAAGCCATAGCCCGGACAAAACCTTAAGTCCTGACGTGGAGTGTGTGCGGTACGCACGCACGCGGTTTCTGTTTTTCAGACGACATCAATACTTCTTTGAGGTCGTCTGAACCATTTGTTCTTTAACAATCTCATTAGCAGTTAACATAGAGGTCGTCTGAAAGCCAGCAACTTTCAGACGACCTCTACCAAATCACCTCCCCCGACGGCGGCGCACGGCTGCTGT
>JUNU01000137.1 GCA_001067655.1 Neisseria lactamica | reverse complement strand
GTACGGCAAGGCGAGGCAACGCCGTACTGGTTTAAAGTTAATCCACTATATCGTTAATGAAATCACTATCACTGACAATATGCTGTTTGACGAAAAGGTCGTCTGAAAAATTCAGACGACCTTTGACTGATAAATGCAATGTCAGCAGTTTAATTCAACTGACTGAATACACTTATTTTTTCTTTTGAGCAGGCAGGTCGGTACAAGTACCCAGCGCCACTTCGGCAGCCATACCGATGGATTCGCCCAAAGTCGGGTGCGGGTGGATGGTTTTACCGATGTCTGCCGCGTCACAGCCCATTTCGATTGCCAAGCAAATTTCGCCGATCATATCGCCGCCGTTCGGGCCGACGATACCGCCGCCGATAATACGGCCGGTTTCAGCATCAAAAATCAGCTTGGTAAAGCCTGAATCGCAACCGTTGGCAATCGCACGGCCAGAAGCGGCCCACGGGAAGTTGGCTTTGGTGATTTTGCGGCCGGATGCTTTGGCAGACAATTCGGTTTCGCCAACCCATGCCACTTCGGGAGCGGTGTAAGCCACGCCCGGAATCACGCGTGCGTCGAAGTAAGCTTTGTGTCCGGCGCAGTTTTCAGCAGCAACGTGGCCTTCATGAACAGCTTTGTGTGCCAGCATAGGCTGACCGACGATGTCGCCGATGGCGTAGATGTGCGGCACATTGGTACGCATTTGTTTGTCGACTTCGATGAAGCCACGATCGGTTACAGCAACGCCTGCTTTTTCGGCGCTGATGAGTTTGCCGTTAGGCGCACGGCCGGCGGCAACCAATACGGCATCGTAGCGTTGCGGCTCTTTCGGCGCGTTCGCACCTTCGAAGGTAACGTAAACGCCGTCTTCTTTCGGCTCGACTGCGACGGTTTTGGTGTTGATCATGATGTTGTCAAAACGGTATTCGTTTTGTTTTTGCCATACTTTCACCAAATCGCGGTCGGCACCTTGCATCAGACCGTCCATCATCTCAACAACGTCAAGGCGCGAACCTAACGTGCTGTAAACCGTACCCATTTCGAGACCGATGATGCCGCCACCGATAATCAGCAATTTACCTGGCACTTCTTTCAGAGCCAATGCGCCGCTGGAATCGATGATGCGCGGATCTTCAGGAATAAACGGCAGCTTGGTTACGCGGCTGCCCGCTGCGATGATACAGTTTTTGAACGCAACGATTTTTTTCTCGCCAGTAGGCGTAGCTTGCTCGTACACGTCGCCGGTAGTCAGCGACACTTCCAAGTGATGCGGATCCAAGAATTGACCGTCGCCTTGGATAACGTCCACTTTACGGCCTTTTGCCATACCTGCCAAACCGGTAGTCAGGCGGGAAACCACGCCTTCTTTGTAGCCGCGCAGCATGTCGATGTCGAGTTCAGGCTCGGGGTATTTGATGCCGTTGGCAGCCAAGTGGCGCACTTCGTCGATAACGGCAGCGTTGTGCAACAAAGCTTTGGAAGGGATACAGCCGACGTTCAAGCAAACGCCGCCCAAGGTTTTGTAACGCTCAACGATGGCAACTTTCAAGCCTTCGTCAGCAGCGGCAAATGCAGCGGAGTAACCACCGGGGCCACCACCCAATACGACTACGTCGTACTCAGCATCAGCAGAACCGCCAAATTGCGCCGCTTGCGGTGCAGGAGCGGCAGCTTTGGGGGCTTCTTGCGCAGGGGCAGCAGGCGCTTCTGCTTTAGGAGCGGCAGCCGCGCCTTCGGCTTCAACGACTACAATCAAGCCGCCTTCGGAGATTTTGTCGCCGACTTTGACTTTGACTTCTTTGACTACGCCCGCAACTTCGGCAGGTACGTCCATCGTCGCTTTGTCGGTTTCCAAGGTAATCAGGGTATCGTCAACGGCGATGGTGTCGCCTACGTTCACTTCAACCGCGATAATATCTACATTTTCGTGTCCGCCAATGTCGGGCACTTTCAATTCAACTAAGCTCATGTCTAATCTTTCTGAATGATATTCGGACTTCTGTTTTCAGACGACCTGTCGGATTGTTTGCCGAAGGTCGTCTGAAATACGCTCGGATTACAGGGTAATGCGGCGGAAGTCTTTCAACAGGTTCGCCAGGAATACGGTGAAGCGCATACCGGCGGCACCGTCGATGACGCGGTGGTCGAAGGACAGGCTCAACGGACACATCAGGCGTGGAGCGAACTCTTTGCCGTTCCAAACCGGTTTAATTTGGGATTTGCACACGCCCAAAATAGCGACTTCCGGTGCATTCACAATCGGAGTGAAGCCTGTACCGCCGATGCCGCCCAAGCTGGAAATGGTAAAGCAGGCGCCTTGCATTTCTTGCGGTTTGAGCTTGCCTTCGCGGGCTTTTTTAGACAATTCGGTCAGCTCTTGGCTGATTTCTTTCAGACCTTTTTGGTCCACGTCTTTGATGACGGGAACAACCAAGCCGTTCGGCGTATCGGCTGCGAAACCGATGTTGAAGTAGTTTTTCAGAACCAGATTGTCGCCGTCCAAAGAAGCGTTGAATTCTGGGAAGGCTTTCAGCGCGGAAACGGAGGCTTTGATGATGAACGCCAACGGAGACAGTTTCACGCCTTCGCGTTCCCATTCTTTGTTCAGCTGTTTGCGGAATTCTTCCAACTCGGTCATGTCCGCTTCTTCGTGAACGGTAACGTGCGGGATGACTACCCAGTTGCGGGAGAGGTTTTGACCGGAAATTTTCTTAATGCGGGACAACTCTTTAACTTCGACATTGCCGAATTTGGAGAAGTCCACTTTAGGCCACGGCAGCAAGTCCAGACCGCCGCCCAAAGATGCGCCAGCAGCAGGTTTCGCCGCACCGCCCTGCATTACAGATTTCACAAAGGCTTTAATGTCGTCACCCATGATACGGCCTTTCAAGCCGGTACCTTTGACTTGACCCAAATCTACACCCAATTCGCGCGCCAGTTTGCGTGCGGAAGGACCGGCGTGTGCTTTGGCAAAAGCGGCTTCGTCGACTTTGGCAGCGGCGGGTGCTGGAGCGGCAACAGGAGCCGGAGCGGCAACAGGAGCCGGAGCTGCAGCAGGCGCGGCAGCCGGAGCTGCTGCCGATGTGGCGGCTTGAGCAGGTGCAGGAGCGGCGGCAGAACCGGCGGTCTCCACTTCGATAATGGCAGTACCTTCGGATACTTTGTCGCCGACTTTCAGGAATACGGCTTTAACGACACCGGCAGCGGTACAAGGTACGTCCATAGTCGCTTTGTCGGTTTCCAAAGTAATCAGCGTGTCGTCTTCGGCAACAGTGTCGCCAACTTT
This sequence comes from Neisseria lactamica, assembly GCA_001067655.1. Lineage (GTDB taxonomy): Bacteria > Pseudomonadota > Gammaproteobacteria > Burkholderiales > Neisseriaceae > Neisseria > Neisseria lactamica_B. The sequence continues at coordinate 5,084 of JUNU01000137.1, read as the reverse complement.
GACTTCAACGGCGATTACATCTACATCAGTATGACCGCCAATGTCAGGAACGGCTACTTGAACGGTTGCATCGCCTGCGGGAGCGGCAGCGGGTGCAGGTTGTGCTTCAGCCGCAGGAGCCGGAGCGGCTTCAGCAGCGGCAGCACCGGTTTCAACGGTCAGAATCACGCCGCCTTCGGAGATTTTGTCGCCGACTTTGACTTTCACTTCTTTGACAACGCCTGCTGCATCGGCAGGCACGTCCATAGTGGCTTTGTCAGTTTCCAGTGTAATCAGGGTGTCGTCAACGGCGATGGTGTCGCCCGCTTTGACTTCTACTGCGATGATATCGACGTTTTCATGACCGCCGATATCGGGTACTTTGATTTCTACGATACTCATTTGAGTTCCTTTGATGATTTCGGTTTGAGGTCGTCTAAAAAACAGTTTCAGACGACATCACTTATGTTTTCCGGCACGGATAACCATTTCCAAGACAGCTTTTCTGCACTTCGAGCTTTTCGCACGACTTGCGCCCGCTGCTTGTTAACTGGAGGTTTATCCGTTATACAAACCGTCAACGTATTCTTGATTCAGACGACCCCGCAAGCAAATTGACTTTGAGGTCGTCTGAAAACAGGATTAGCGTTTCCAGCTTGGTGCCACGTCGGCATTGATGCCGTATTTTTCGATGGCTTGTTGAACGGTTTCTTTGCTGACTTTGCCTTGTTCTGCCAATGCGCTCAATGCTGCCACGGCAACGTTGTAGCGGTCCACTTCAAAGAAGCGGCGCAGGTTGGCACGGCTGTCGGAACGACCGAAACCATCGGTACCCAAGACATGGTAGTCGTTCGGGATGTACGCGCGGATACGGTCGGCATAGCTGCGGATATAGTCGGTAGCGGCGATAACCGGACCGTCATGACCTTGCAGTTGAGAGGTAACGAAAGGTACTTTTTCAGCTTCCAGCGGATGCAGGCGGTTGAAACGTTCTACTTCGATGGCATCGCGGTGCAGCAGATTGAAGGATGGGCAAGACCAAATGTCTGCTTCTACGCCGAAGTCGGCTTTCAGCAATTCGGCACCGGCAATCACTTCTTGCAGGATGGTACCGGAACCCATCAATTGAACTTTCTTGTCGCCTTTACCGCCGGCTTTCAGCAAGTACATACCTTTCAGGATGTCTTGTTCCACGCCTTCGGGCATATCCGGGTGAATGTAGTTCTCGTTCATCAGGGTGATGTAGTAAAACACGTCTTCATGGTTGACGTACATACGGCGCAGGCCATCATGTACGATAACGGCTACTTCGTATTGGAAGGTCGGATCGTATGTTACGCAGTTCGGGATCAAATCAGCTTGAATGTGGCTGTGGCCGTCTTCGTGTTGCAGGCCTTCGCCGTTCAAGGTCGTACGGCCGGCAGTACCACCCAACAGGAAGCCGCGCGCGTGCATATCGCCGGCAGCCCATGCCAAGTCGCCGACACGTTGGAAACCGAACATAGAGTAGTAAATGTAGAACGGAATCATCGCGAAGTCGCTGTTGGCATAGCTGGTCGCCGCTGCAATCCAGTCAGCCATCGCGCCAGGCTCGTTAATACCTTCCTGCAGGATTTGACCGTCAACGGATTCTTTATAGAACATCAGTTGGTCTTTGTCTTGCGGGGTGTATTGTTGGCCTTTCGGATTCCAAATACCGTATTGGCGGAACATGCCTTCCATACCGAAGGTACGGCTTTCGTCAGGAACGATAGGTACGACGCGTTTGCCGATTTTTTTGTCTTTCAGCAAAGTAGACAGAATGCGGACGAAAGCCATGGTGGTTGAGAATTCACGGTCGCCGCTGGATTTCAGTTGAGTCTCAAATGCTGACAATTCAGGCACTTCCAGAACTTCTTGGGTAGGCTTGCGTTGAGGCAGGTAGCCGCCCAAAGCTTCGCGGCGTGCGTGCAGGTATTTGTACTCTTCACTGTCGGGAGCAAAAGTCAGGTAAGGCAGATCGCCGCTGTCGATTTGCTCGTCGGTAACAGGAATGTCAAAGCGGTCGCGGAATTGTTTCAGAGACGCTTTGTCCATTTTTTTGGCTTGGTGGGCAACGTTTTGACCTTCACCGGATGCACCCATACCATAACCTTTAATGGTTTTCGCCAAAATTACGGTAGGTTTGCCGTCTGCATGATTAGCTGCGCGGTCATAAGCGTTGTACACTTTTTGAGGGTCGTGACCGCCGCGGTTCAATGCCCAAATTTCGTCATCGGTCATATCGGCAACCAATGCTTTCAATTCAGGGGTATTGAAGAAATGTTCGCGCACGTACGCACCGTCTTTGGATTTGTAAGTTTGGTAGTCGCCGTCCAAACATTCTTCCATGCGTTTGCGCAGGATGCCGTCTTTGTCTTTTGCCAAGAGGCGGTCCCAACGGCGGCCCCAAATGACTTTGACAACATTCCAGCCTGCGCCGGCAAAGTTGCCTTCCAATTCTTGGATGATTTTACCGTTACCGCGGACAGGACCGTCCAAACGTTGCAGGTTACAGTTGATGACGAAAATCAGGTTATCCAAACCTTCGCGGGCGGCCAATGCGATGGCGCCTTGTGATTCAGGTTCGTCCATTTCGCCGTCGCCGCAGAAACACCATACTTTACGGCCTTTGGTTTTTGCCAGGCCGCGGGATTCCAAGTATTTCAGGAAACGGGCTTGGTAAATCGCCATGATCGGACCCAAACCCATAGATACGGTCGGGAATTGCCAGAAATCGGGCAGCAAGTGCGGATGCGGGTAAGAAGGCAGACCATGTCCGTCCACTTCCTGACGGAAATTGTTCAGTTGGTCTTCAGTCAGACGGCCTTCAACGAAAGCGCGGGCATAGATGCCTGGAGAAACGTGGCCTTGGAAGAATACCAAATCACCTTCTTCGCCTTCGCCTTTAGCTTTCCAGAAGTGGTTGAAACCCACTTCGTACATGGTTGCTGCGGATTGGAAAGATGCGATATGACCACCCAGCTCCAAATCTTTTTTACCGGCGCGCAATACGATGGCGGCGGCGTTCCAGCGCACGAATGCACGGATGCGGTGTTCGATGTTTTGATCACCCGGAATACCTTTTTCATCTTCAACCGAAACGGTATTCAAATACGGGGTGGTTGTGCCGTGAGGCATACGGACGCCTTTGTCGCGGCTGTATTTAACCAGATGTTCCAACAAGTATTGTGCGCGTTCGCTGCCTTCGTATTCTAGAACTGAGCTTAACGCGTCCAACCACTCTTGGGTTTCAATCGGGTCAACATCGTGTAATTGGGTGGACATAGTATCTATCCTTATGTTGAGTGTTATTCAATGACAGAGGGTTATACCCCTAATGTTTTCGTTTGCGAAAATTGATATACAAAAACGAAAATTCCTAAAATTAAATCAAACGCAAAACCACAATTACCCTAATATTATCAATTAATTAAAAATAAAATTGAAAATAAAGGGCGCAATGAGTCATTTATTTGAATTTATTCCGCCGCAAATCGTATCAGTAATTGGAATAACTGGCAAATTACAATTTATAACATCGGTTTTATTCTGAACAATGGGCATATGGATTTGATTAAATTCTGCTCGTTTTTAAACAAAAAAGAAAATTTTTAGATTGATTATTTTCTAAAACCAACAAACGGTCGTATTTTCCATTATCAGCCAAATAGAAATACTTCATCAAATTTGTTAACAGTTAAATAAAATCAATCAAATTCAGACGAGCCATTCCGTTAATGCAGCCTCCAAGCGTTTCAGCCCTTCTGCCATATCTTCATCGTTGAGCAGCAGGCTGGGGGCGAAACGTACGACATCGGCTCCGGCAACCAATACCATCAGGCCGTGCTTCAGCGCGGCGGCAGTAATTTCTGAAGCGCGGCCTTTGTATTGGTCTGCCAGCACGCAGCCGATGAGCAGCCCCATGCCGCGGACTTCTTTAAACACGCCGGTTTTGTCGCCCAATTCCCGCAGGGTCGTCTGAAGTTTTTGTCCTTGTTTTTCCACATGCGCTAAGGTTTCGGGCGCGTTGATGATGTCAAACGCACGACTGCCGACGGCACACGCCATCGGATTACCGCCGAAAGTCGAGCCGTGCGTCCCCGGCCCGAAGGTCGGCGCGATTTTATCGGTGGTCAGAATCGCACCGATGGGAAAGCCGCCGCCCAATGCTTTGGCGGAGCTGATGATGTCGGGCGTAATGCCGTAATGCTCGTAGGCAAACAGTTTGCCCGTATGCCCCATACCGGTTTGCACTTCGTCCAAAATCAGCAATGCGCCGTGTTCGTCGCACAAACGGCGCGCGGCTTGCAGATATTCCTGCGTGGCAGGCAGGATGCCGCTTTCGCCTTGAATCGGCTCGATGATTACGGCGCAAGTGTTTTCGTTGATGGCAGCTTCCAATGCGGCAATATCGTTGAACGGAACATGGGTAATGCCTTGCGGCAGCGGCGCGTAGTCTTTGCTGTATTTGGGTTGGCCGCCGACCGATACGGTAAACAACGTACGGCCGTGGAAGCTGTTCAGGCAGGAGATGATTTCGGTTTTGTGTCCGCCAAAATGATCGCGCCCGTATTTGCGCGCCAGTTTCAGCGCGGCTTCGTTGGCTTCCGCGCCGGAATTGCAGAAGAATACTTTGTCGGCAAAGGTATGCTCTACCAGCTTTTGCGCCAATTCCTGCGCGGGTTTGGTGGTGTAGATATTGGAAATGTGCCACAATTTTTGCGACTGCTCCGCCAGCGCGGCAATCAAATCGGGATGGCAGTGTCCCAACGCGTTGACCGCAATACCGCCCGACAAGTCGATGTATTCACGGCCTTCGGTATCCCAGACGCGGCTGCCGAGGGCACGTTCGGGAATCATGGGGGCGAATGAAAAATTGGGGGTCAGGTAGTTTTGCATCCGATTTCCTTTGCGGTTTTAAGTCTGATGTATAGTCAATGAAAGGCGTTGCTTCGTATGGTCTCGTCCGACAAGGTATGAGACATTTCCTATCTGGATTGTCTTTGAACCGAATACAACAACGCCGTTGCAGATATAGTGGATTAACTTTAAATCAGGACAAGGCGACGAAGCCGCAGACAGTA